>QHYO01000419.1 GCA_003224135.1 Acidobacteriota bacterium
CGGACGCGCACTCGATGCGATTTCGAGTGTCGTTCGTCAATCCGCCGAACTCGTTCAGGAAATTTCCCTCGCCTCCAAGCAGCAGGTGCGCGGAACGGAAGGTGTCGCGCACGCTATGCAGATCATTTCCAACATCACGCGCCAGACGTCGCAAGGAACGCGCGGCACGGTCGCCACCGTCAGCCAGCTCGTTAAACTTTCTGATCAGCTCAACGAAGCGCTCTCGCAATTCCGCGCTGCGTCCAAGCAAGCCAACCAGACAGCAGAGGAAACCGACCGGCACCCAGTGCCAGTGGGCGCTCTTCGCTAGTCTGCAATCGCTTGTGGTCAACAAACGCAGTGAATTGAATTGAAAATGATGGCGAACGCCAGGGCGGCCAAGTGAGTCTGAACGAACACGAATTGAGTGAAATCCGCATGCTGATCGAGGAGCGCACAAGCATCCGGTTCGACGAATCGCGCGAGCGATTCTTCTCCACTCGTGTGCGCGAACACATGGTTCGTAAGGGCCACGCTCGCGGCATCGATCTGCTTCGCGCCATTAAGAAGACTAATTTCGACTTCCAGGAATTGCTCGAGTCGCTGCTCACGCAGGAAACCTCGTTTTTCCGCTATCCAGGTGTTTTCGAGGCGTTCGAAAAGCGCGTTCTGCCCGAACTCCACATCAGAAAGTTCTGGAAGAATCCGCGGTCGCTTCGCATTTGGAGCGCCGGGTGTTCCACCGGGGAAGAACCCTACTCCATCGCAATCACCGTCTCCGATGCTGTTTCCTTCTCCGAGGCTTGGAATGTCGAAATTCTCGCTACCGACATCGGCCGCCAGGCGCTTGCCATTGCCGAACGAGGCGTCTACTCCGGCCGCAGCATCGCTAGCGTCAGCGAAAAGCAGTTCTCCAGTCATTTTCAGCCCGCGGAAGGCGGTCAACAGGTTCGTTCCCGTCTTCGCAAGATGGTTAATTTCGTTCAGATGAATCTGAGCAACAGCGTTTACGTCGGAAAAATGGACGTCATCTTTTGCATGAACGTCCTGATCTACTTCTCCGAAGAGCGTCGCCAAGAACTCGTTCAGCATTTCTACTCAGTCCTCGAGCCGGGCGGCTATCTCTTTCTCGGCCACTCGGAGTCCATCTCAAAAATGCCGGTGAAGTTTCAGGCTATCGTTTTGAACGACTGCATTCTGTATCGCAAGCCGACGGCCGAAGAGGTCCAGAAAGCTGAACTGGTGACGGAGGGTCGCGCGTGAGCATACCGGACCGCGAAGCCGTCGAAGTCTTCCTCCAGGAAGCCTCTGAACACCTGCAATATCTGCGGGAATACATCGGCGTGCTTCAGGAAATTGCTCCGCGCCGCGAAGATCTCGAACGTCTGTACATCTCTGCCCACACTCTCAGCGGCACTTCGGCCAGCTACGGTTTTCCTCGTTTTTCTGAAATCGCCGGCAAGCTCGCTCACGTTTTCCAGTACGCCACAAACGCATCGCTTGGCGAAGATCTCCACGGCCCGCTCACGGAATTCCTCTCCGACGGCATTTCGCTACTTGAGGCCGATCTTCTCGAAATCAGCGACACGGGCCAGGAAGTACTCGACGACATCGCTGCGTTCAAGGAGCGCTACCGCTTTGCATTCCCGGCGGAACCCGCGCCGCTCAACTATCAACCACCACAGCAGACTCTTGAAGAGCCAGCGGACGATTCTAGGGACGTGGCCGCGGTTACCGGCTCCTATTTCGACGCTTTGCCGGAAGACGACGAAGTCCCAGCCGAAATTCTCGAATTCTTCCAGCCCGAAGCCGAGGAGCATCTGCAAATTGTCAGTGATTGCCTGCTCTCGCTTGAAGCGAATCATAGTCCTGAGGAAATCAACAAACTCTTCCGCGCGATACACACAATAAAGGGCTCCGCCGCGCAGGTAGGTCTCAAGCGTCTCGGCGGTATCGCTCACCGCGTTGAAGATCTGATCGGCCGCCTCCGCGAGGGCGAGATCGATCCACTTCCGCAAGTCATCGATCTCTGCCTCGAATCCGTCGACGTTCTGAAAAAAACTCTTCACAAGCAATGGGCCAACGATGCCGAAATGCGCACGGGAGTCGATTCCCTGCTCAACCGCATCGCCGAAGTTGCGCCAATGGATGCCGAAGACGCGCCGGTCGCAGCCGAAGTAGCTGCACCTAACCACTCGGCTGAATCCGAAGCCGCGGCTTCCGCGCAAAGCGCTGCTCCAAAAACTGGCAAGGCCGCGAACGCTGCAGCAGCCGCAAAGTCAGTCCGAATCTCGCTATCTCGTCTCGACCGCATGATGAACACCGTGGGCGAGCTGGTCATCAACCGTACTCGCATGCTCGGGCGGGTCACGGAACTCGAGCGCCTGCGCGACACCCTCGGCTTCTCGAAAGAACGCCTGCAGGGCAAAGTCGCCGAGTTCCAGGAAAAGTACGAATTCAATCGCATCAATTCCACTCGTGGGCCGCTTTCGCAGAGCACTACGCCAACGCCGCAAATGTTGACCAACGCGGCCGCGGGCGACACTTCCTTCTGGTCTGAATTCAGCGAACTGGAAATGGATCGTTACGACGACGTCAACATTCTCTCGCGTTCCATGACGGAGATTTCCGCCGACGTAAACGAAGTCCTCTCGCAGATGGGCGGCTTCATCGGGCGCGTCGAAGGCGATATCGACGAATTCACCAAACTCGCTCACCATTTGCAGGACGAAATCACCGCTGCGCGCATGGTGCCCATTGGCACGCTGTATTCGCGATTGTCGCGCGCCGTTCGTGACGCCGCGAAATCCACCGGCAAGCAAGTGGAACTCGACTTTTCCGGCAGCGAAACCGAACTGGACAACAACATCATTCAGCAGATTTCTGATCCCCTCGTCCACCTGGTCCGGAATTCCGTTGCTCACGGAATCGAATTGCCGGAAGGCCGCCGCGAAGCTGACAAATCCGAAGTCGGCCGTGTCACTCTCCGTGCCTATCACCGCGGTAATCACATCTACATCGAAGTGGAGGACGACGGCCGCGGTATCGACTACGACCGCGTAAGAGAGAGCGCCGTCGATCGTGGCCTTGTCTCTCACGAAACAGCCAGCAGTCTTACCGAACGAGAACTTCGGGAAATGCTGTTCCATCCCGGTTTCTCCACTGCTCCGCTAAAAACCGAGCTCGCGGGACGCGGCGTTGGTCTCGACGTCGTCCGCGCCAACTTGAATTCCCTCAACGGCGAAATCGAAATTCAAAGCACCGCAGGCGCGGGCACGAAGTTCATTCTCAAAGTTCCTCTAACGCTCATTATCTCGCCCGCTCTCTTCGTGCGTTGCGGCACCGCGAATTTCGCGCTGCCACTCGCGGTTGTAGAAGAGATTCGCCGGCTTCGTGCCGACGAGATTGAAGATGTTGGCGGAAAGCTGCTCACAAAAGTTCGCGATGTGGTCACTGAAGTCATTCGCCTCGACTCTTATCTCGGCCTTCCGCCGCTCGAACCGATCAACGGCTACTTCCGCATGGTCGTCGCCAACGCTGACAATCGTCAGGTTGGCATCGTCGTCGAAGAAGTTCTCGGCAAAGACGAAATCGTGATCAAGAGCCTCGGCGAATATCTCCGCCGCGTAAAACTTTTCCCCGGCACCACTATCGCTCCTGACGGGAGCCTGATTCTTCTGCTCGATTTGAATCGCATGATCGCCACTGAACCTGGCGAACGCAAATCCATTCAAGCAAGCGCCAGCGCGGCCCGCATTTTTGCCCCGGGCTCGGCTGCCATTGCAAAAGGCAGCATTCCTACTGACGCCATCGACCGCGTTCATCACGAGCGCGTGGTCGTCGTAGCGGACGATTCCATCAGTGTTCGTAAATTCGTCGGTCGCATGCTCGAGAAGAACGGCTACCGCGTAATTCTTGCTTCTGACGGCCTCGAAGCCGCCGAACTCATCACGCAGCACGGCTGCCATCTCGTCATCACCGACCTTGAAATGCCGCGCATGACCGGTTACGAATTGATGGCGCAGTTACGGCAAAGCCCTTCGACTCGCCGCATCCCGGTGATGGTCGTCACTTCACGCGCGGGTGCAAAACATCGCGACCGGGCCATGAAGGAAGGTGCCGTCGCGTTCCTCACCAAGCCCGTGCAGGAAGATCAGCTCACCGAAGCTGTCGAGCAACTCATTGGGACGGAGGCGCCGCAGCCCGTTGCGTAAAGCCTTATGGTGAACACCCCAGCCAAAAAGGTTCGCGTGCTGATCGTCGATGACTCTGCCTTCATGCGCAAAGTCCTCGAAACTATTTTCAATTCTGACACGCACCTTCAGGTCATCGGCCACGCAAAGGACGGCCGGGAGGCCGTCGCTCTCGCCGAATCTCTCAAGCCCGATGTCATCACCATGGACATCAACATGCCCCACATGGACGGTCTGCAGGCCACGGCACAGATCATGACCACCAATCCGCATCCCATCGTCATTGTCAGTTCCGAATCGCGCGATGGCGCTGCGAGCACTGTCAAAGCTCTCGAGCTCGGCGCGATCGAATTTATTGCCAAGCCTTCCGGCGCCATCGATCTTGACATGCAGAGCATTCGTGAAGATCTCCTTCGCAAGGTGAAAATGGCCGCGAAGGTTCGTGTGGTTCGTACAGCGTCGCGACTCGCCGCTACGTTGCAATCATTGCCCTCAGCAGCGCCTTCCGTCTCTCGTCCCGCGCCATTCGTTAGTCAGTCTTCTCAGGTCGCGGACCAACGCTTTCCTGTCGTCGTGCTCGCGGCTTCCACTGGCGGTCCCGCGACGGTAATGCGCCTTGCTCCCGGCTTTACAAAAGAATTTCCGGCCGCGGTGATTCTCGTCCAGCACATGCCGGCAGCCTTCACCACACAATTCGCGGCGCAGCTCGCTGAATTCACCGAAATTCGCGTCAAGGAAGCAGAAGCGGGAGAGTCGCTGCAGCCCGGCAATCTCTACATCTGCCCGGGTGCGCAGCATCTTCGCGTAAATCCTCTCGGCCGCATTCAACTCGACGCTGTCACCGGCCGCATCGCCGGCTACTTGCCCAATATTGACGTCACCATGGAATCTGTCGCCGCCTACGGCGGTGCGCTCTCCATCGGCGTCGTGCTTACCGGCATGGGCAACGATGGCGCGCTCGGCGCCAAAGCCATCAAGAGAGCCGGCGGCCACGTCATCGCGCAAGACGAAGCGACTTCCGTCATCTTCGGCATGCCCGCCGAAGCCATCAAACTTCAAGCCGTCGACCAGGTTCTCGGTCTTGACGACATCTACGCCGCCATCGAAAAGCGCGTTCTCGCCCTCACCCGCGCAACTCCCGTCGGTGCACGCTGATGCATCTTCCTGCCAGCGCTAAATCGCACCAGCCGCGCACCGAACAGATCATCCTGTTCCGCATCAGCGGCCAAACTTTTGCCATCTCTTCCTCTTCCGTCCAGGAAGTTCGCAGCGTCGACAACATCGCCGGTATGGCCCGCGATCTTCCCGAAAGCCACCTGCGCAAAGTCCGTCACAGCATCCGCCGTGGCGACCGAACTCTCTACATCGTCAACGCGGCCGTCCATTTCGGTTTGCAGCCTCAGCCGGCGTCGCTCGTTTTCTTTCTCCGTCGCACCCGCACAGCTCTGCTCATCGATGGCATTGACAAAATGACCACCATGACTCGCCTCCAGGCCTTGTCTCTCGCATTTCAAGGCGAAGAGCGAAGCTGGTACCGTGGGCTTACCGCACTCGATCAAGCAGTTGTTCCCGTCATCAATCCCGAAGGATTTCTTTCGCTCGAAGAATTGACTCTTCTCGAAACAGCGCAGTTTTCCGCTGACGCGCGCACCCTTACCTCCGAAAACCACGGAGCTCACGTACAATGACCTCCTCCCCCGAAACCCTGCTCCAGTCCTTCGTGCTTCTCCGTCTCGGAGAACGCCGCTTCGCTTTGCCCGCATCGCAGGTTGCAGAACTCGTCGCGCCAAGCCGCATCTTCCGTTTTCCTCACAAATCTTCCGCACTCGAAGGCGTCATTCTTCGACGCGGCCGAATGATTGCCGTCTGCGACATCGCCGAACAACTCACCGGCAAAAAACTCGATACGCGCCGCTTCAATCTCCTCGCCACGCGTAAATACGGCCAGCAGCTTGACTGGATCGCCATTCCCGTCAGCGGCGAATGCGAACTCATCACCGTCGACATGATGCCAGCTAGTGCGAACGATTCTCCGCACGTCGATGGCTGGCTCTCACACGGCGGCGAAGTCATCGAAGTCTTGCGCCTTTCCGCGCTCACCCCCGGTCCTGCGGACACCCTCTTGCCTGAGCCGCTGCACAACTTCGCGGAGGCGCGCTCATGATCGCCGCCGGCCGTCCCGCCAAGATCCTTTTGATCGATACGAACGTCTATTTTTCAAAGCGCCTCAGCGACGCTTTGAAGCGTGAAGGTTTTGAAGTCACTTGCAGTACGCAGCCGGCGTTTGCGCTCACCACGCTCGAATACGATTCGCCCGCCGCTATCGTATGCTCAACCAACATGCGAGAAATGGGCGCACTCGACATCGCGCGCATGGTTCGCGCCGACGCCAAGAATTCCGCTCTGCCCATCATCGCTCTCGGTGACGGCAGCCAGCGCGCCCTCATGGAAGCTTTCCAAGCCGGCTGCGACGATTACATCGATCGCCAGCGCCCGCCCGCTGTCATCGCAACGCACGTCAAAAACATCATCATCAGCAAAGCCGAAGGCTTTCAACCCACACAAATGCTCGCGCAGTCGGATACCAGCCTCAGCGGCAGCCTCACACACCACGATCTTCCCGGCGTGATGCAGATGCTTGGCCATGCGCACCAGACCGGCGCCCTACACATCAATTCCGGCGAAACCGACGCGTTGCTCTTTTTCGACGCCGGCACAATCACACACGCCGAATGCGGCTCGCTCTTCGGGGACGAAGCCGTCATCCACATTCTCAAGAGCTGCTTTCAAAACAGTTCCGGCGTTTACAAATTTGTTTACGGCTCGGCCTCGACGCAGCGCACCGTCCTGCGCTCTGCAACCGACCTCATGCTGGACGCCATGCGCGAAGTCGACGAATCTTCCCGCGACTTGGCCGACGAGCCGGCAGTTGGCAGCTCTGCGCGCTCAGCCTCAGACGATCGCTCTGCAGTCACACCCACGCTTGACCACTCTGCAGTCACGCATACCAAGGAGTCGCTATGAACGAAACCATGCCGTTCCCGCCCGCACCTGCGGAAACCGCCGCTTCCGAAAAGCGCCCGCCCACCGTCTATTTTATTGACGACAGCGCCACCATGCGCTAAGTCATCAAGATCGCGTTCCGCCGCGAGAACATCACCGTCATTACCGCGGGCGACGCCGCTTCCGCCATTGCGCAATTCGAGCAGACTCCGCCCGACGCCGTCATCACCGATGTCATCATGCCCGATCAGGACGGCTACTCCGTCTGCAGCCAGATCAAGCAGCATCCGCAATTCAGCGCAACGCCCGTCATTCTCATGTCCGGTGTAGTCAACAAGAACGTCGCCGACAAGGCTGTCTCCGTCGGCGCCGACGAACTCATCCGCAAACCGTTCCAACCACAAGAACTCATCGCCCGCGTAAAAAGTTTCCTCTAACCAAAGTCCGAGCAACCCGCCCCGCCATCCCTGCCCGCGCCGCGCCCATCAAGCTCGCACGCGCTCAACAATTTCTTCGCGCCGCCGCCCGTGCCAGCCACCCACGCGGACTCGCGCGCCGAATCCGCCTGGCCTCGCGCGCTCACCGATGCTTTTACTCCGCACGCGCACGCGCTTCCCCACGTTCCGCCCGCGTCGCAAACCCAGCAGCACGCCGCCCCAAATTCCTACGCGCCTTCCCACAATTTCAACATTGCAACTCCCAATCGCCCACAAGCCAGCGCCACCGACATCCAAAAGCTCAAAACTGAAATCTCGCGCCTCGAACTCCTCATCAAAAAACTGCAAACCGAACTCCAAATCGAGCGCCAATATAACCAAGCCCTCGAGCTCCACGTAAAATCCCTGACCTCCCTCGACTAACCAATCACTTCATTGTCATCCGTAGGAGCACGATAAATCGTGCCCTCTTCACTCTGGGGCCAAGCCAAGCTGACGAGCTATGACAGCCTGCTTGTCGCAATTTTCAGTCTTATCCCGATCCGCCCACGCGACGGCTTGGTATTTGCTTCCGGAGCTTTTTAAGCGGGCGCGGAGTCGTCGAGATAAACCCAATGAGTAGTCGGTCGGCATGGTGGGTGACAACCGGGCATCATCTTCATCAAATCCATCCCCGACTACTGAACATACTTAAGCGCGCGAGCGACAGCCTCCCCGGCACTCTCGTCATTTCGGCTGTGGTCCGTAATATCGTCATACCGCTGCTGTGCGGGGCCGGGATTGAGCCTCTCGTTGTACGCAGCGGTGATCTCCGCGCCCATTTGCTGCAGCAACTTGTTAACCTCAGCACTCAGATCAGCGCGGTTCGTGGAGACTTGCTTGCCCAGGTACGTCGCGGCAATTTGCTCGGCCACCTTGTCGGCTGTCTGGTAGTAATACTCCGAGATTTGCCGGTGGCCTTGCTCGTGTTCGATGACGTGCTGTGTTGCGCTCTCCGGCATCCAGATATTGATCTCAAGCTGCAGCGTCACTCTGATCTCTGTCACCGTAACCAGCGCGTTCGTTCCATCGACCGTTTCCGACCGCCCCTTCACACTGGCATTGGAAATGAAATTGGAATCGCACTCCGCTTCCTCCCCTGACGCCAGCGGCGGCATAT
>QHYO01000420.1 GCA_003224135.1 Acidobacteriota bacterium
CGGCCTGCGAGCCGGATGCGAGAATGATGATTTTGCGCGGATCAAATGAGCGGATGTCCTGGGAGCGGACAACCATACCGTCGGGGATGCGCAGGTATTCGAGTTCGTGGGCAATTTCGACGTTGTCAACCATGCTGCGGCCGACGAACGCCACTTTGCGGCCGACGCGCGAGGCGATGTCAATCACTTGCTGGATGCGATGAATGGATGAAGCGAAGCAGGAAAGAATCACGCGGCGGGGAGCAGAGCGCGCGAGTTCTTCGATGCGCGGAACGACCGCACGCTCAGAGGGCGTGATGCCGGGGCGCTCGACGTTGGTGGAATCGGAAAAGAGCGCCAGGACGCCTTCGCTGCCGTAGCGCGCGAAGGTGTGAATGTCGAATCCAGCTCCGCCGACTGGCGTGTGATCGATTTTGAAGTCGCCGGTGTGAATGATGACGCCAACCGGAGTTCGCACGGCCAGAGCCACGCAGTCGATGGTGCTGTGCGTGACCGGAATAAATTCGATTTCGTAGGGGCCGACTTCAACGCGGCGGCCGGGGATAACTTCGCGGAGCGTTGTCGAATCGAGAAGATTGGCTTCGGTTAGACGTTTTTTGACGAGCGCGAGCGTGAAACGCGTGCCGTAAATGGGCACGTTGAGATCGCGAAGAATGTAGGGAAGCGCGCCGATGTGGTCTTCATGACCATGCGTCAGAATGATGGCGCGAACGAGCTGGCGATTCTGCTTGAGGTAGGTGATGTCGGGAATGACCAGGTCGACGCCGAGCAGTTCGGATTCGGGGAACATCATGCCCGCGTCGATAACGATGATGTCGTCGCCGTAGCGAAGCGCCATCATGTTCATGCCAAATTCACCGAGACCGCCCAAAGGAATAGCGAAAAGGGATTGCAGAGGCTTGCTCAACGAGATGTCGGCTCCAAAAGTTGCAATGGAAAGAGTACCACAGTGCGGCGAACGGCCAGTGAATGGCGACCAGTGAAAAGGAGAGTCTAAGTGAAGAGCGACTTAGGGATTTGAGCCGCCGGCGAAGAGATGGGCAATGGCGACAAGAATTACAGCGCCGAGCGTGGCTGCCGCGAGCGAAAAGAGAAAGCCGCCGCCGAAGATGCCAAGCTTCGTAAAGACCCACCCGCCGACTACGGAACCGATCAAGCCGAGGATGATGTCCGTAACGCAGCCGAAGCCACGTCCACGCGCGAGTTTTCCGGCGAGCCAACCGGCGATGAGGCCGAGGAGCAGCCAAGCGATGATGCCACGAGGCCACCACTCGATGACGACAGTTCTTTGTTGCAGAAGAACGAGGAGCGAGAGCATGCGATCTCCAGAGATAATTTCGCGGCCTTTTCAAAGTGTAGCAAAAATGAAGAGAGATTCCTCGCTCCGCTTGGAATGACGGCGTTGCTTCGGGCGGAATGGATCGCTGCGCGCTGCACTAGTGGCACGTACATCTACGGCGATGCCGGCAGCTGCTGAGTCATACAGTGGATTGTGCCGAGGCCGAGAACGAGGTCGCGGCAGTAAATGGGAACGATTTCGCGGTCCGGGAAAAGTTTTGCGAGAGTGTTGAGGGCCACGCGATCATTGGGATCATTGAAGACGGGGACGAGAACAAGTTTGTTGGCGATGTAAAAGTTTGCGTAGCTGGCGGGCAGGCGCTGGGCGTTAAAAAAAACTGGCGCGGGCATGGGAAGTGTTGCGACCCGCAGCGGTCTGCCGTCCTGATCTTTCATGGATTTGAGGAGCGAAAGATTTTCCTGCAGGGCAGCGTGGTTTGCATCGCAGGGATTTTCTTCGACGATGGTGACGACGGTTGTGGGATCGGTGAAGCGGGAGAGATCGTCAACGTGTCCATGAGTATCGTCTCCGGCGATGCCGCTTTTCAGCCAGAGAACATTCGTTACGCCAAGATAATCGCGGAAGAGCTCTTCGTAATCGCCTTTTTTGAAGCCGGGATTGCGTTCCTGAACCCTGCTTTGCAGGCATTCTTCGGTGGTGAGGAGCGTGCCGCGGCCGTTGACGTCGATGGAGCCGCCCTCGAGAACGACGCGGCGGCCATCGTGCGTCGGCAAAAAGATTTTGCGGCGGAGAGTTTTGTTGGCGCGTGTGACGGCTTGCGCGTCCTTCTTATGGTTTGGATATTTTGCCCAGCCATTAAAAAGAAAATGATTGAAGGCGATTCCGCCGGAATTGTTTGTAACGCAGATCGGACCGGAGTCGCGCATCCAGCCCCGGTCCGTCGGAATGCGAAGGAACTGGAGGGCATCGAGGTTAACGTGAGATTTTTTCAGGATGGCTTTGACGCGGGATTCCGCGGGGGCGTTTTCGACGAGAAGAAAAACGCGTTCAACGCGCGCAAGGTGGCGCACGATTTCGGCGAAGGCCCAGGGAATCGCAGCGAATTTACCGGGCCAGTCGGTCAGTTCGTGCGGCCAGCCGAGGAACGTGCCTTCGTGGGGAGAGAATTCCGCCGGCATACGATAATTCAGCGAATGAGGCGTGGAACTATTCTGCGATTTAGGCATGATTCCCGAAAGGAAAAGAATTTAACACACAGAGCGCGAAGGACACAGAGACTGCACGCGAGACAAAATCATTCGCCTAGCCAGCGATTGAGAATGGGTTGGTAGGCGTCAATGCGGCGATCGCGCAGGAAAGGCCAATTGCGGCGAGTGTCTTCGCTTTTTGTCGGATCGCATTCAACGACGAGAATTTCTTCCTTTTCGCTGCCGGCTTGCGAGACGACTTGCCCGAATGGGTCAGCGACAAAAGAATTTCCCCAGAATTCGATGCCAGGATCGCCCGCGGCGGGATTTCCTTCATAACCGACACGATTGACGACGGCCACGAAAGTTCCGTTGGCTATGGCGTGTGAACGCTGGATGGTGCGCCATGCGTCGAGCTGAGCGGCCCCGAATTCAGCCTTCTCCTTCGGGTGCCAACCGATGCTGGTGGGATAAAAAATAACTTGCGCGCCCTTCAGTGCGGTCAGGCGGGAGCCTTCGGGATACCACTGATCCCAGCAAATTTGAATTCCGATGCGTCCGTATTTCGTGTCGAAGTTCGGAAAACCGAGATCGCCGGGAGTGAAATAAAACTTTTCGTAGTACAGAGGATCATCGGGAATATGCATTTTGCGATATTTGCCGAGGAACGAGCCATCGGCATCGAGCACGGCGCAGCTGTTGTGATAAACGCCGGCGGCGCGCCGCTCGAAAAGAGAGACGACCAGAGCGACGTTACTTTCCTTGGCGGCTTTAGAGAGCGCATCGGTGGTTGGACCGGGAACGGCTTCGGCGAGATCGAAAAGCGCGGCGTCTTCCGTGCGGCAGAAATACTCGCCTCGAAAAAGTTCGTGCATGGAGATGATTTGCGCGCCGCGTTTGGCCGCCTCGCGTATTTTGTCGACAGCGCGCGCCAGATTTTCCGCAGCGTCCTTCGTGCAGCGCATTTGAATCAGGCCAACAGCAAATTTGTCCGGCATGAGAAGTATCGTAACACGCTGACGGAGGAAATTTACCGCAGAGGCGCAGAGATCGCGGAGACACAGACGAAAGTTCTTTGACGAAGGTTGCGGGGAAAAAGTAAGATGCGTCACGAGAATTCACGTTGGCGTATTCATTCGCAAGAAACATTCCAGAAACGTGAAGTTCCTTTCGACAATCACGGGAGCGAAATGGCGAAGGCAAAGATGAAAGCAACGGGCGTGAAGACGGTGACAGGACGAGTGCTGCACGATCCAGTGAAGGACAAGCTGCGCCCGATTTTTCCGTTGGATTTATCGAAGTGCCGCACGATCGACCAATTGGTGCGCGCGATGGGTGACACGGCGTACACAGCGAGGCAAGTAGGCGATGCCGCTGACGTGCTGGAAGGAATGGCGCGCGATAAAGATTGTTTTGTAGTGATGACTCTGGCTGGAGCTCTGACGGTCGGAAAAATGGGACTCGTTTTTTGCGATTTGATCGAAAGTGGAATCGTGAGAGCAATAGTTTCGACAGGGGCACTGATGGCGCACGGATTGGTCGAGGCCACCGGGCTGTCACACTTTCGTTATGACCCGGCAAAGATGAATGACAACGAACTGTTCAACGCGGGATACAACCGCGTGTATGACTCGCTGGAGCCGGAAACGAACCTGGATCACGTGGAAGAAGTAGTGGATTCGATACTGGAAGATTGGGACGAAAAAGAAATTGTTTGCAGCTGGAAGCTGCACCGGCGGATCGGCGAATATCTGGTGAAGAACACGAAGGGGCGCGGGATCTTAAAGTCTGCGTACGAACATGACGTGCCGGTTTTTGTACCCGCGTTTTCTGATTCGGAGCTGGGAATTGATTTTGCGCTGCACAAGTTTGGCAGGCAGCGTGACAAGCGGCCGTTGTTGCGGTTTGATCCATTCGAGGATTTTGAAAAATTCGCAGACACCATGATGGCCACGAAGCGCATGGGTATTTTCACGGTCGGCGGTGGCGTGCCGCGGAACTGGTCGCAGCAATTTGGCGTTTATGCGGAGCTGATGGCGCGGCGCGGATACAAGAATTTACCGCTGAAACGATATGCGTACGGGGTGCGGATTTGTCCGGAGCCGGTGCATTGGGGCGGGTTGAGCGGAAGCACCTACACTGAAGCAGTGTCGTGGGGCAAATTTGTGCCGCCGGAAGAAGGCGGAAAACTTGCGGAGGTCTTTGAGGACGCGACGGTGGCGCTGCCGCTGGTGGTGGGCGCGGTGCTGGAGCGGATCGGATACTTCAAAAGATAGTTGTAACCGGTCGGGTAACGTAACACTGAAAAACTTAGTCGTCTTCGCCGATGAGAATAGCGGCGCCGAGAACAGTAGTCCAGAGGCCGCGCTTATCGCCGACAGCCGATTGCGTTACATTGAGGGTGCGAAC
Organism: Acidobacteriota bacterium; assembly: GCA_003224135.1. Taxonomy (GTDB): domain Bacteria; phylum Acidobacteriota; class Terriglobia; order Acidiferrales; family UBA7541; genus Acidiferrum. The sequence goes on from QHYO01000420.1 coordinate 4,897, forward strand.
GATCTTGTTCGAAATGCGGTAGACTTCTTTTTTTTCGTCCCACGAGAGATCAGGATCGAATTCCACATTCAAAGTCGTGGCGAGCATTTCGGCCGCGAGTTCTTCAGCATATTCGCCGGCGATTTCTTCGCTTTCGCCGAAGGAATGATGCTCGGAGAGGTAACCGTACATGGTTTTGTCACTGGGAAGCGCGAGCCCGATGCTTGCAGCGATAAGGCGATGCGGTTCCTTGGTCGAGTTTTCACTGATGACGGTGAATGCGACCTGCCCTGGCTTGATGTGCTTCAAACCTTCGCTGCGCGAAATCAATTTACAGTTGGGTGGAAAGATCGAAGAGACGCGAACGATGTTGCACGCTGCAATGCCCGCGTTGCGCAGGGCAAGCTCAAAACTGGAAAGCCGCTCACGATGTTTACCGACGCCTTTGGTCAAGAAAATTTTCTTAGCGACAAACGCCATAGTGCCGGTGCGCGGCCTCC
>QHYO01000421.1 GCA_003224135.1 Acidobacteriota bacterium
CGGATGTTTTCAACGTGCTCCTGCAGATTCTCGAAGACGGCCGGTTGACAGATGGCAAAGGGCGCACCGTGGACTTTCGCAACACGGTATTGGTCATGACCAGCAACGTCGGCTCGACCGCGATCTTTGAAATTTCAGCCAAAGATCCCGAGCGCGCACGCAAGGAAGCGATGGAAGCGCTGCGGGCATCATTCAGGCCGGAGTTCCTCAATCGCATCGACGAAATCGTAATCTTCAATCCGCTGGGGAAGGCGCAGCTCGAAGGCATCGTAAAGCTGCTGCTGAAAAACGTGGAACAGCTTCTCAGCGAACGCCAGATCACGATGGAGCTTTCTTCCGCGGCAAGCGCATTGCTGCTCGAAGAGGGTTACGACCCGGCGTTCGGCGCCCGGCCGTTGCGCCGCACGATTCAACGGCTGATTCAGGATCCCCTTGCGCTGCAAATTCTCGAGGGCAAGGTACTCCCAGGAGATCACATTCGCGTGGACCGCGATGGAAACAAAGACGCCATGCGCTTTGAACGCGTGGCGTCCAAAGCGGCAAAACAACCTGCGGCAGCAGCTGGAATCTAACCAATAGAATTCCGAACTATGAATTCGCGTCGGGACTTACACGGGTGAAACAGCCATGAAAGTTTTGCGTACGACATTTCTTTTGACTGCGCTGACACTGGTGTTGATCTTACTGGGCGATGCTTTTGGCGGTCCGAACGGAATGAAAATCGCGCTCGGTTTCGCCGTAGTAGGAAATGCCATTGCCTACTTCTTTTCGGACAAGATTGCGTTGGCGTCGAGCGGGGCAAAACCCGTTTCCCGCGAAGAGCTGCCGCGTTTGTATGAAGTGATGGAGCGGCTTGCCGCGAAAGCGAATTTGCCGGTCCCCAAACTGTACGTGGTGCCGGAAGCGGCGCCCAATGCGTTCGCCACCGGGCGCAATCCGCGTCATGCATCCGTCGCCGTGACGCAAGGTTTGTTGCAATTGATGACCGACGATGAGCTCGAAGGCGTGATTGCACACGAACTTTCGCACGTGCGCAATTACGACATCTTGATCAGCTCGATCGCGGCGACACTCGCAGGCGCCATCACCTATTCGGCGCAAATGGGACGTTTCGCCGCAATTTTCGGATATGGCAACAGCCGGGACAACGAGCGCGGGGGCGGCGGACTCACCGCTCTCCTCATGCTGTTCTTGGCACCAGTGGCCGCAATGCTTTTGCAGCTCGGCATTTCACGGCAACGCGAGTACGCGGCCGACGAGACCGGTGCAAGAATGGCCGGCCAGCCATTTGGCCTGATCAGCGCATTAGAGAAACTTGGAGCCTACAATCAGCGCATTCCCAGCAACATTCCGGAGACGACTGCGGCTCTTTGCATCGTCAAACCAATGTTCGGGGGCGGCTCCGTTTGGGCGTCTTTGTTCAGCACACACCCACCGCTCGAGGACAGGATCGCTGCTCTGCGGGAAATGACCCTCAGCCGCCCGGGCTGAGGCAAACCCGCGCGCGATTTCAAGTCGGAATGGGCTTGCCCGGTAAAGTTGCTAGAGCCACGACGGTGCACAAGTCGCCAAATCGATATTCTGTGTTTATTTTCAATAAGATGCGGCCGACGTCTTTGGCAGAAAATTTGGACCGCAAAATGCACTTACATCCGTGAGTTGGTTGAGCATCATAGGCAGTCACTGAGGGACGGGCCGGATGAGCTGCAGAGACACTATCCATTTGATTTGCTGGTACTTAGAGGGAAAGCTCTCGCCTGCGGTGTCGCATGACATCGAAGAGCATCTCCACGACTGCTCGAACTGCCAATTGGTATTAAAGGCCGCAACGAGCACTCTCGATCAGTATTTTGGGCCGGTACGCACGGAAGCGACGACCCAAGCCGCCTAGGAGATCTTCTTTAAGTCACTGTAAATACGAAGCTTGAGACGGGACAAGGTTGTCCCTTTTGCTTCTTCCGTCGGTCTTTTTCCGCGCCAGCTCCTCAAGCGCACATAGTGTTAAAATCAGCAAAAATTACAAAGAACCTTGTAAGAAAGTAACATTTACAACCCCGATCCACCGAGGCTGTGACCTTTGGCCGAACGGGTGCACGTTTTTAGGAATACAGGGCAAGAGAGTCGTACAAGGAGAATAGCTTTCATGAGTGATTATCAGGAATCAAATCCCACGGTTGTGGCGGGAACGCCCCGGTGGGTCGGCCTGGCCGTTGCGGTGCTGGGTGCGCTTTCCCTATTGGGATTGGGAGTGGGATGGAGCGCCATCAATCACGCGAACAGCGTGGAACAATCTACGCAGGCGGCTTTGAAGCAACAGAATGATGCATTGGGCCAGCGCGTGGCGAAAGCAGAAGACACGAATCAGCAACTGCAAAGCGATTTGAAAGTCGTGACCGGCAAGCTGAATGTCACGCAATCCGAGCTGATTTCGGCGCGCAAGCAAAATAAGGCGGCGGTGGTCAACTACACCAAGAAACTGGATGAACTGGGAACGAACGTCAACGCGCAGCTTGCGACGAAAGCCAGTTCGGATGATGTGAGCAAACTCGGCGGCGACGTGACCGGCGTGAAGACCGATCTGGAAGGCACTAAGAACAGCATTCAAATGGCGCGCAGCGAAATGGGTACTTTGATCGCGCGCAATCACGACGAGATCGACCAACTGCGTCGGATGGGCCAACGCGATTATTACGAATTCACCGTAACGCGCAAGGCCGGGGCACAGAAAGTTGGATCCATTCAGGTTGAGCTGAAGGACACCAACATCAAGAAGAATCAATATACGATCAATGTTTTGGCCGACGACAAGAATTTTGAAAAGAAGAATCGTTCCGTAAACGAGCCGATCTTCTTCTACACCGGTGGAACGCGCCAGGCGGTCGAACTGGTCATCAATAAAGTCAGCAAGACGACGGCAACGGGATATTTGAGCGTCCCCAAGTCGGCGACCACCACGGCAACGTCGAATTCCGGCTCTGGCCAGTAAGGATTCGGCAGCAGGGAAAGGATGACGTTCCTCCGAGGGGACGTTTCCCAGGCGGGGGATTCGAAAGAATCCCTCGCTTTTTTATTTGGAACTCATCCGATCCCGCCATCGGGCCGTACGGACGTTTGGACGTTCTAGACACCCTGCCTGGGCTAAGCCACAGCAGTGTTGGAGGGAGAGCTTATGAAACTTCGAATTGCAACCATCGCAGCAGGAACGTTGTTTGCGGCGGCCATGACCATGGGGGCAGACAGCAGCTGGACCGGCTGGATTTCGGACAGCCAGTGCGGCGCAAAGGGAGCAAACGCCAAGGCCGGCGAATGCACGACCAAGTGTGTCAAGGAAAAAGGCGCCAAGTACGTGTTCGTGAACGACGCGGACAAGAAGATCTACGCCATTGATGCGCAGGACAAAGTGGCGGCGCATGCCGGCCACCACGTGACGGTAAAGGGCAGCGCGGAGGGCGATACGATCAAGCTGAGCGCGGTCGAAATGGCTCCTGAACCGAGCAAGTAAGAGTCAGCAAAAAGAATTGGCGTTTTATTTTTGCGGGAATTTCGGATTCGGCTACGATAACGAGTATCCATGACGACTACACTTTTGCACGCAGGCAAGGCCATCACACCGAAAGGCGAAATCCCCGATGTGGGGATATTGATTCGCGATGGCGAGATCGAAACGGTTGGTCCGCGGTCGGGGATGGAATTACCAGGCGGAGCGGAGGAAGTGCTAGCCACGGAGTACACGGCGGTCCCCGGTTTCGTGGACGTGCATATTCATGGTGCCGGCGGCCACGACGTGATGGAAGCGGACAAGACGGCGCTCGGCACAATCACCGGGCGGCTGGCGGCGTTCGGCACAACCTCGATTCTGGCGACGACGGTTACCGCGAGCGCGGATGAAACGTGCAGGGCGGTTGAAGGAATTTCGAAATACATTTCCGGCCAGTATCAGACAAATGAGGCACGAGCGGAAATTTTGGGAATTCATTTTGAAGGACCGTTTCTGAGCAAGGAACGGCGCGGCGTGCATCCCGCGGAATGGCTGCAGTTGCCGTCCGCGGAATTGCTGCAGCGATTCCTCGAAGCCTCTTCGGGAAATGCGCGAATCCTGACAATTGCGCCGGAATTGCTGGGAGCGATGCCGTGCATCGATGCGGCACGGAGCCTGGGGATGTGTACAACGCCATGCGGCCATTTACGCACCGTGATCCCGGAGTGATTGGCGCGGTACTCACCACTCCGGAACTGACGGCAGAATTGATTGCGGACTGCGTGCACGTGGATGACGTGGCGATGAAGGTCTTGCTTCAGGCGAAGGGCGCGGGGCGAGTGATCCTGATCAGCGATGGAATTTCAGCCACGGGAATGCCGGATGGCAAATACCTGCTGGGTGGAGTCGAAGTCACGGTTAGCGGTGGCGTTTGCCGGAATGCGGAAGGCAGACTTGCGGGGAGCACACTGACGTTGGATCGGGCTCTGCGCAACGTTGTGAAACTCGGAGTGCCGCTTGCGGATGCGGTGCGGATGCTGACGTTGAATCCGGCGACGCTATTGGGAATTGAATTCAAGAAGGGCGCGCTGCGAACGGGAGCCGACGCGGACATTGTGTTGCTGAACAAAGGCCTGGAGATTGCGCGCGTCTGGGCACGCGGAACGCCAGCGCAGTAATCGGCGATCATTGGACCGTTTTTTAGAGGCCGCTGCAAGCGTAAAGCATCGCTCTACTTGGTAGCGTTGGCGGCGATGATTCTCGTGTCGTGTTCCTCGCAATCAAGGCGCTTCGATTCGAGAGAATGGAGAATCTTCCGTTCCTCCTTGCGCGGCACGATGATGCAGGATCTAATCGATGGTGGTGCACTTATCGGCAGAACGCGGTCAGACCTCGAGCAGCTTCTTGGTCCGCCGGATTACCGAGAAAAGTTCTGGTATGGCTATAGAGTCATTACGATTCCGAGATGTCGTTTCCCCGAAGTGTCGGCTTGATGTCAATTACGATGCTATACGAGACTGCGTGGTATCCACAGCACCCGGCGACTGAACGTGCCGCACCAGCGTGAGGGAAAGGCGCTAGCGATTCAGAGGAATGTTGAGTTCGGAAGCGAGTTGGCTGGCGTTGAATGGGCTGCAGGCGAAGTAACGGCTGCCAACCTGAATAGTAGGGACTTTGCACTTACCGTGGTTCATGCGAATGACGAGGTCTTCGGCGTCGAGATCATCTTCGATGTTCACTTCGCGGAATTCGACACCGCGATCTTTCAAGAAAGACTTTGCACGGTGGCAATCAGGACACCAGACGGTGCAGTAGATTGTGATTGGTTCCATAGGAAAGAAACTGACGCCGTGACTGGCAATCCCCCCGAGAATTTGATGCTGCAGAGAAAACATCGCCTCCCGCATCAAACTACATCATGCTCCAGATCCTTCGTTATTCAACACACGAGCGTCGAATTCTTCAGGATGACAGAAATAAAAGATATTATCGGACAGTGGCGATGTTGATGCCCTGGTGTTTCGAAACTACCTGGATGCGAACGAGCGCGCGCTGCAAAGCGGCGGAGGCGCGATGCGAATCCACGTTTTCGCCGCCTTTGGCGATGAGTTCCTGCGCACGCTTCAGCGCCTCTTTCGCGCGATTGATATCGATCTCTTCGGCGCGCTCCGCAGTCTCCGCCAATACAGAGACGCGATCCGGCAATACTTCCGCAAAGCCGCGAATCACTGCGAGAAGCCCTGTTTGGCCGCCCGCGGTCCGGTAAGTCAACTCGCCGATGCCCAGCTCCGTGATCAGTGGCGCATGGCCCGGAAGAACGCCCAGGTATCCGTCGGCGCCGGGTAACTGCACCTCGGTGACAGACTCACTGAGGAGCTGACGCACCGGAGTGACCACTACGAGTTGAATGGAATCGCCAGCCATAAACCTTTAGGCGCCCGCCTTCATCTTTTCGGCCTTTTCGAGAGCTTCCTCAATCGTTCCGACCATGTAGAACGCCTGCTCCGGAATGTCGTCGTACTTGCCTTCGACGATCTCGCGGAAGCTGCGGACAGTGTCCTCGATCTTGACGTATTTGCCTTCCAGGCCGGTAAACTGGGCGGCGACGAACATCGGTTGCGAGAGGAACTTTTCGATCTTGCGAGCGCGAGCTACGGTGCGCTTGTCGTCGTCGGAAAGCTCTTCGATACCGAGAATGGCGATGATGTCCTGCAAATCCTTATAGCGCTGCAGAACGGATTTAACGGAGCGCGCGACGGCGTAGTGGTCGGCGCCGACGATGCGAGGATCGAGAATGCGGGAGTAGCTAGCAAGAGGGTCGACCGCGGGATAGATGCCACGTTCAACGATCTGTCGCGAAAGGTTGGTGGTGGCGTCCAAGTGCGTGAACGTCGCAGCAGGCGCAGGGTCCGTGTAGTCGTCGGCGGGCACGTAAATGGCCTGCACGGAAGTGATGGAGCCGGATTTCGTGGAAGTGATGCGCTCCTGCAGTTCGCCGATTTCGGTATTGAGATTTGGCTGGTAACCGACGGCGGAAGGCATGCGGCCGAGCAGCGCCGACACTTCAGAACCTGCCTGAACGAAACGGAAAATGTTGTCGATGAAGAGGAGCACGTCGAGATGCTCCTGATCGCGGAAATATTCCGCAACAGTGAGGCCCGTGAGGCCGACGCGGAGACGCGAGCCGGGCGGCTCGGTCATCTGTCCGTAAACCAGCGCGCAACGAGACTTTTCCGAATCGCCAGGCGTGATGACGCCTCCTTCGGACATTTCAAGCCAAAGGTCGTTGCCTTCGCGAGTACGTTCGCCGACGCCGGCAAATACCGAGAGGCCACCGTGCTTCATGGCGACGTTGTGAATCAGCTCAAGAATCAGAACTGTTTTGCCGACACCGGCGCCGCCGAATAATCCAATCTTGCCGCCCTTGACGTACGGCTCCATAAGGTCGACGACTTTGATGCCGGTTTCGAACATTTCAAGCGTAGTGGATTGCTCTTCGAGTTTTGGCGCCGGACGGTGAATCGGGAAATAGGTCTGGGCGTTGATGGGACCGAGTTGGTCGACAGGCTTGCCGAGCACGTTCATCACGCGACCGAGAGTGGCACGGCCGACGGGAACCTTGATCGAGTCGCCGGAATCCACGGCTTTCATGCCACGAACCATGCCCTCGGTGGGCTCCATGGCGACAGCGCGGACGCGGCCTTCGCCGAGATGCTGCTGCACTTCGACTGTGACGTCGAGCGGTTCGGGAACGTCGTAGCCTTCACTGGTGATGCGAACCGCGTTGAAGATCGCGGGCAAGTGGCCCTCTTCAAATTGGATGTCGAGCACCGGTCCGATGACCTGGACGACGCGGCCGATGCCTGGTTTGTTCTCTGCCATTGTTTCGCTCCCCTACTTCTGCGTGACTGGTGACTAGCCTCTGCGGTTAAGTTTTTTCTCGCAGCAACCGTCCCGGCGCATTTAAGAGCCTCCCAGTCGAATCACATCCTGTATTAATGAACAAAAATTCATCAGTTGAAATCCGCTCCAAAATCTTTGCTCAACAGCAAATATCTCGTCTCTTCCAACTCGCTTTTTGCAATTTTGCTGAGACCTCAAAAATGTTCCACGAGTCACCCATCGCGAGTCAGTCGTCAGGAGCATTACGCGCCGTGAGACGCGCCGCTCACAATTTCGATAATTTCCTTGGTGATTGCCGCTTGGCGAACTTTATTCATGTGCAGCGTCAGCGCCTGGATGACTTCTCCGGCGTTGCGCGTCGCGGACTCCATAGCCGCCATGCGCGCAGCATATTCCGCCGCCGAAGATTCAAGCATGGCGCGGAGCACTTGCGCTTCAATGTACTTCGGAAGAAGCGACGCAAGCAGCTTGTCCACGGGCTGTTCGTAGATGTAGTCGATCCGCGATTGCGGTTGGTCGGTGGACGATTTCTGCGCCGTTTCCTTTGCCGGTTCTCTGGCCATTTCTGGTTCAACCGGAAGCAGTTTTTCGACTTTCAGGTTTGCCGTGACCACGGTTTTGAATTCGCTGAAGATCAAATAAACCGCGTCGATTTCTTCCTTGGCGTAGAGTTCGGAAGCCAGGCCGGCAATTTCACGCGCAG
>QHYO01000049.1 GCA_003224135.1 Acidobacteriota bacterium
ATGATGTGCAACGACCCACCGGCCGGTTGGCCGAAGCGCTCTGGGGCGAACAGAACGCACTGTGGCTGGAAGGATCTCGTGAACGAAGACCTCTTCTCCAGGGAATTTGAGGGCTGTCTCCATGTGAGGCGGAGCAGCGGTGGCATCGCCGGTTTACGAAGCAGGACGGGTCATGCTTAATCGTTCATTTTGGAGCGGCCGTCGCGTATTTCTTACTGGACATACCGGCTTCAAAGGGAGTTGGCTCTCGCTGTGGATGGAAGCGCTCGGCGCCAACGTGACTGGTTACGCGCTCGATCCACCGACCCAGCCGAGCCTTTTCGAACTAGCGGGAGTTCGACGCACCGTCCGCTCCATTCGCGGAGACATTCGCGACTTCTCGGGTCTGAAAACGGCTCTAGCTGACGCGCGCCCTGAAGTCATTATTCATATGGCGGCGCAGTCCGTCGTGCGTCGCGGCTATGAGGATCCAGTCGAAACGTACTCCTCGAACGTAATGGGGACGGTCAATCTGCTGGAGGCGGTTCGCCAACTGAAGCTCCCGGCTGTCATTGTCAATGTGACGAGTGACAAGTGCTACGCGAACCGTGAATGGGTCTGGGGCTACCGCGAGGACGAGCCCATGGGTGGGCGGGATCCGTACTCAAGTTCGAAGGGCTGCGCTGAGCTCGTGACCACCGCCTACCGGGAATCGTTTTTCCCCGCCGCTACTTTTGAGAAACACGGCGTCGCATTGGCGAGCGCTCGCGCAGGAAATGCAATTGGGGGTGGTGATTGGACCAGTGATCAACTCATCCCAGATATTGTCAGGGCTTTTGTTGCCGGTCGGCCCTGCCTGATTCGAAACCCTTCCGCCATCCGACCGTGGCAGTTTGTGCTGGAACCACTGCGTGGTTATCTCACGCTCGCGGAGCGGCTTCTACAGGACCCGTCGCGCTTCGCCTCAGGTTGGAATTTCGGCCCAGTCGACACTGACGCCAAACCAGTCTGCTGGATCGCAGATCAGTTGGCTCGTTCGTGGGGAGACCACGCCTCCTGGGTTCACGATTCCGGAGTGCACCCGCGCGAGGCACACTTTCTGAAGTTGGATGCCTCCAAATCCAAGGCCTGCTTGGACTGGCACCCAGTGGTTCGGTTGGAGCAAGCCCTCGAGTGGATCGTCGAGTGGTATCGTGCGTTCCAGGCGGGGGAAGATCTTCGAGCCCACACGTTGGCCCAAATCGAGCGTTATGAGGCACTCGCAGGAGAATTCGAGCCAACAGGTTGAATCGCCCGCGGCCCGTCTAGAAGGTCATGACACGAACAGACGCCAGAAAATAAGGAGAAGTATTCAAAATGCCAAGCCCAAACGTCGTTGTCCTGGGAACCGGAATGGCCGGGTTCGGTGCAGCTCACCGCCTGCATGCCGAGGGCATCGCCCCGGTAATGTACGACAAAAATTCTTATCACGGCGGTCATACCGCATCCTTCCGTTTCGAGAGCGGATTTCTCTTTGACGTTGGCCCACATATCTCCTTCACCAAAGATCCCCGCATTCAGGAACTCTTCGCCGAAAGTGTTGACCAGCAGTTTGAGACAATACAGATCAGCTTGAATAATTACTGGCGCGGGTACTGGCCCAAGCATCCCGCGCAACTCCATCTTCACGGAATGCCGGATGACCTTATCGTTAAAGTCATCTCTGACTTCGTCGAAGAGCGCCAGGCACCCGAGCGCCCAATCAAGAACTACGCGGACTGGTTGTTGGCAAGTTTTGGCCGGACCTTCGCCGAGCAGTTTCCCATGCAGTACACGCGGAAGTACCACCTAACGACCGCCGAGAACATGAGCATCGACTGGCTCGGCCCACGGATCTACCGTCCCAGCCTCGAAGAAGTGTTACGCGGTGCGATATCACCGTCCTCCCCGCATGTCCATTACATCACGCACTTCCGTTATCCCAAGAACGGCGGTTTCGAGTCCTATTTGAAGAAGTTTGTCCCTTTGGGAAATCTCAAACTCAATCATGAACTGGCGTCGATAGATCCGCGCACGCGGGAGCTCACCTTTTCGAATGGCCTCGTGACGCACTACGACTCGTTGATCTCCTCCGTAGCGCTGCCTGATCTCATTCAGATGATTCAGGGCGCTCCCAAAGAAGTCTTGGACGCGGCGGGCCGCCTGGCTTGCTCAACGGTCGTGCTGGTGAATATCGGCGTAAATCGTGAGAACCTTTCGAACGCGCACATGACTTACTTTTACGACGAAGACATCTGCTTTACGCGCCTCGGTTTCCCGCACATGCTGTCGGCGACAAACGCGCCCGCCGGAACTGGCAGCATTCAAGCGGAAGTCTATTTTTCTGAAAAGTACAAACCCTTTACCGGCTCACCCGAGGACTTGATTGAACCCGTCATCACGGATCTTCGTCGCTGTGGCCTCCTTCGAGACGACGACAAGATCCTTTGCAGGAAGGCGATGAAGCTCCGATATGCCAACATCATTTTCGACCTTGATCGTGCGGCCGCGCTCAAAACCGTACACGGCTACCTTGATGAGCTCGGGATCGCCTACTGTGGGCGTTATGGAGAATGGGGCTACATGTGGACGGACGAAAGCTTCAAGAGCGGCGAACAAGCGGCAGAACGTACTCTATCCGCAGCGGCTTGCCGATCCTAACCTTTTTCGCCGGCCACGATTGCTCGAGATGATGGGTAATCTCTGTTTGTCCTTTCGCACTAACAACCGTTCTCTAGTTTAATACCCACGATTCGGGCTCTCGAAGGAACGGTGCGGATAACAGGTCCCCTGCAAGTCGGCTAGGTTATTGGGTGTTTCAGGATAGATTCATTCTTTTCTTCAGCTCTTAGTTCGCAAGGCGGTAACAATATGAGTTCACGTCAGGAACCTTTCGTAAGCGTGCTTACCCCCGTCTACAATGGCGAGGATTTTTTGGCAGAGTGTATTGAGAGTGTTCTCAGCCAGACTTACGGTAATTTTGAGTATATTATCGTCAATAATCGCAGCACGGATCGGTCCTTGGAAATCGCCTTAGAATATGCAAAAAAAGATCGCCGTATCCGCGTGCACAATAACGACCAATTTGTCGGGGTCATCGAGAATCACAATATCGCGTTCAGTCTGATGTCTCCATCGGCCAAGTACTGCAAAGTCGTTTCGGCCGATGATTACATCTTTTCCGACTGTCTGATGAAGATGGTTCAACTGGGGCTCATACCAGCTTAGCGGAGACCAGGTCAGGTGGCAGGGATTTAAGTACCCCAAAAATGTATTTCCGGGCCATGAAATCTGCCGGCGAAGTTTCCTGGGGAATGACAAATCGTTTGGATTTGGATCGCCCACATCGATTCTGTATCGGGCTGATCTTGTAAGGAGCAGCAAAGCGTTTTATCCCAATCCCTCGCCTCACGCCGATACGAGCGCATGTTTCGAACACTTACGGAACTCTTCCTTTGGATTTGTTTATCAAGTGCTTTGCTACGAGAGGACCCATGCAGCTACCCAGACCAGCAAATCCAAGGAAATTGAGCGTTATGCGTCCGCGTATCTAAGCGACCTGATTCATTATGGCCCTCTCTATCTCAGCAAGGGAGAGCTGGATTGCCAGGTACAAAAACTTCTCAGGACCTATCATCGTTTCTTGGCTGTGGATTGCTTTGTTGGTTTCAGAAGTAAAGCTTTCTGGGACTATCACAGAAGCAGACTGGAAGAACTGGGTTACCCGCTCTCGCGTTTCTCGCTGTTCAGAGCCGGCCTCGGCGCATTGTTGGAGGAAGTTCTGAATCCTGGACAATCCGTTAAAAAATTGCGCAAACGAATTCGTCCAGAATCGACGAAGCTTGCTGTTCCTGCCGCGCAGCCAAACACCGGTAACGTTGAGACTTCTCTTGATATTTGAGGGCGACTGGCGGGACTCGCAACGACTTGCGAGTTGTCACGAACTCCGAATGCAAGAGGAGGCCTCTTCCTGCTAATCTTCGTCTCTTTTCGACCTGCTGCAGCTGGACCCAAGTCGGACGAGGATTACGGAGACAGAAGAATACTTGCGCGCTACTCTTGACGTTAGCTCCCTCCTGATTCAATTTTCCCCATCGCCAAAGGAGAGACTCATGAAGGTTGTACTGTTCTGCGGAGGACTGGGAATGCGCCTCCGTGAATATTCTGAAAGTATTCCCAAGCCCATGGTAAACATTGGTTCTCGTCCTATTCTTTGGCATCTCATGAAATACTACGCCTACCATGGCCACAAAGACTTTATTTTGTGCCTGGGACATCAAGCCGAAGTCGTCAAAAACTATTTCCGTAACTACGATGAATGCGCCTCCAATGATTTTGTGTTGTCAGGGGGCGGAAAAAAACTGGAGTTGTTCAATAGAGATATCGACGAGTGGCAGATAACCTTCGCCGACACCGGCATCAATTCCAATCTTGGCGAACGCTTGAGGGCAGTGAAGAAGTATCTTGAAGGGGAAGAAGAATTTCTGGTCAACTACAGCGACGGCCTCACCGACCTGCCTCTTCCTCAACAACTGGAGCATTTTCACCAACACGGGAAAATTGCCAGTTTTCTCTGTGTCCGGCCAAACCTCAGCTACCACTTGGTCTCTTTGCAGCAAGGCGACGATTCCCTGGTTTCTGCGATTCACGCCATCAATAATGGTACAGTGCGTATCAACGGGGGCTTTTTCATCTTCAAAAAGCAAATTTTTGATTATATCCGCGAGAAAGAAGAGTTGATTAGCGAGCCATTTCAACGGCTGGTCCAAGAAAGGCAATTGATTGGCTACCTTTACGATGGCTTTTGGACGAGTATGGACACCTTTAAGGACAAGCAGCAGCTCGAAAACCTTTGGGGAAGCGGTGCCGCTCCTTGGGAAGTATGGAGGGGCAACGGTAGGAGTTGATCGTGAAACGATACGAGTGAAATTGTATGCACTCTTTGAATCTGCCATTTGATGCAGCTTCTTCCCCCAAAATTCTTTGTTTGGGAGCACATTCGGACGACATTGAAATTGGCTGTGGCGCGGCGATCCTCCGTTTAGCCCGACAATATCCGAATTGCCTGTTCCATTGGGTAGTGTTCAGTGCACTTGGAGTCCGCGCCGCTGAAGCGCAACGTGGGGCCACTTTGTTTGTCGGAAAGAATGTTGCTCAGGCGCCCCTGTTGAAGGAATTCCAAGACGGATTCATGCCGTTTATCGGTGGGGAAGTCAAAGCGGTCTTCGAAGAGTTGAAGTCGATTTCCCCGGACATTATCTTTACACACCACCGCAAAGATGCCCACCAAGACCATCGCCTGATTTCTGAACTGACCTGGAACACATTTCGAGACCATTTCATTCTGGAGTATGAAATTCCGAAGTATGACGGTGACTTGGGACAGCCGAACCTGTTCCTGCCAGTCGGGTTCGAAGTGTGCGAGCAAAAGGTTCGTTACCTCATGGATGCGTTCGAGTCCCAGCGCTCGAAGCGCTGGTTTCAGCCGGAGACGTTTCTCTCTCTTATGCGATTGCGGGGAATGGAATGCAATGCTCCAAGCGGTTATGCCGAAGCATTCTACTGTCGCAAGTTGTCGCTCTAACTCCCCTGAGGCCTCATCTCGGTCGATGCCGTAGCTTCGAAGGTTCAGTCATCGCAAGTGGTTGGTAACATCAGTATCGGCGTAAGCCATGCAGGATTTAAAACAACGTACAATTCGCGGCAGTTTCGCCAAACTATGCGCGCAGGGGGCCAATTTCTTCCTTCGCGTAGGCTCGGTAATGATCCTTGCCCGAATTCTGGATCCCAAGGACTTCGGATTAGTAGGCATGGTCACGGCTGTCACTGGGGTTCTGAGCCTGTTCAGGGATTTTGGACTTTCGACTGCCACGGTTCAGCGTGACAACATCACGGATGAACAGATTTCGACGTTATTCTGGATTAACTTATCCGTTGGCGCGCTCTTGGCGATATTTTCATTGGCCATTGCGCCGGTTGTGGCAGCTTTTTATCACGAACCGCGGCTCTTCGCGGTGACGG
>QHYO01000050.1 GCA_003224135.1 Acidobacteriota bacterium
CCAGGCAGGCAACATTGAAAACGATGAAGTTAGCGCAGTCGGCGCCGGAGAAGTGTGGGCGGCCACCCACAGAGCCTGTGTGAGAACGCAGAACAACGGGCCGCTATTGCCATTTCACCTGCCGTCAAAACTGGGCAATCGCTTATTGCGTCTCCACCTGTAGGGTCATGAAAAACTTGTTCCCGGCCTCTCGCGATCGTGCCCTCCGCGCAGCCGTTTACTGGCGTCAGTCGCCCCTTACTTTCCAGGAGGTTTCATGGAAGGGAATATCCAGGACCAGCTGAAAGACCAGATTCTCCGGAATTGTCCTCGCATAGAGCCTTCACCGTAGGCAGAGAGAAGAAACGAAAAAGATTGAGCCTGGTTTGCGCAGTCGTGCAGGGTATGCTAAACAAAGGCATGCCAGACTTCGCCGCTCCTGTTGAACGACTGATCGACGAACTAAAACACCTGCCTGGAATTGGACAAAAGACGGCTCAGCGTCTCGCGTTTCATTTGTTGCGCCTGGCGCCGGAAGATGCGCTGGCGCTGGCGGATGCCATTCGCGATGCCAAAGAAAAAATTCGCGAGTGCTCGGTTTGCGGGAACATCACGGACGCCGACCCGTGTCTCTATTGCACCGGCGCAAGCCGCAGCAAGCGGACCATCTGCGTGGTGGAAGAGCCGCACAACATCATGGCGATTGAGAAAACCCGGATGTACAGCGGTATGTATCACGTGTTGGGCGGATCGCTGGCCCCGCTTCAGGGGCGCGGTCCGGACCAACTCAAAATCAAGCAATTGATTGAACGGCTGAAGGGTGGCTCGGTCGAAGAGATCATCATGGCAACAAATCCGACCGCGGAGGGCGAAGCTACAGCCGTATATTTGTCGAAACTGCTGAAGCCGCTAGGCGTGCGCGTGACGCGCATCGGCGTGGGCATTCCGGTGGGAGCCGACCTGGAGTATGCAGACGAAATTACGATGATGAAGGCGATGGAAGGCCGGCGCGATTTGTAACGGGTGCGGGCTGTACTTACAACCCGCCAAAACAAAAGGTTGATATGAGCCGGGTATCGGCTAGCGCGGCGTCTCGTGCCGTACGAATTCTCGCCCGTGCGCTTCGGTACCACCGAGAAGCAGAATGGCAAGCGAAACAATCGTCACAATTTCGAAACCCGCCAGCGCCCATTCATAGCCGAACCGATGTCGCAGCGCGTACTCAATACTATTCGTCGGTGATGCGAACAAAATTCCCAGCTGGTAGGCAAGCCCCGGCATCAGTCCGCGGGCGGCGTCAGCCGACAATTCATTCAGGTGCACGGGAATCACCCCCCACGCCCCCTGCACTCCCATCTGCATCACAAACGCGCCAACAACCAGAACGGTCAGCGATCCGCTGAACGCCCACACTGGAATCACGAGCAGCGAAAGGGCCAGCGCCGCAAGCATCCCTTTGCGTCGTCCAGCCGCTTGCGACAACAAGCCAAACAGGACCGCGCCCACCACTGCGCCGACGTTGTAAATCATCGCAATGTTCGCGCGGCTTGCCGCTGAAACTTTGTGCACCTCCTGCAAGAAGTCCGGATACAAATCCTGTGTCCCGTGCGACAAGAACATCATGAATGTCATCAACAGAACCAAATAAAGGAACCGCCGCCATTGCCCCGCAACGACACGCAATACTTCTCCAGTAGAAGCAGCACGATGTTGCTTCCAAGCTTCCGACTCCGGTACTTTCGTCCGGATGTAAAGCGCTAGCAGCGCAGGCAACGCGCCGATCCAGAACATTGGCCGCCATCCCCACATCGGGAGCAAAAATCGTGCCGCAATCGCGGCGAGCAAGTATCCGATCGAATAGCCACTCTGCAAAATGCCGCTCAAAATCCCGCGCAACTTCGGTGGAGCCGCTTCCATCGCAAGTGAAGCGCCAACTCCCCATTCTCCGCCCATGCCGATACCGAACAGCGCCCGCAACACCAGGAACACCGTGAAATTCGGCGCGAATCCGCACGCCAGCTCAATAATCGAAAAATAGATTACGTTCGCCATCAGCGGAATCCGTCGCCCATAGCGATCCGAGAGCAATCCGAACAACAGCGCGCCAACAGGTCTCATGGCCAGCGTCGCTGTCGTAGTCCAGACAATTTCTCTTTTTGTTACGCCAAACTGATGCGCCAGCGTATCGAACAAAAACACCACCACGAAAAAATCGAACGCGTCCAATGTCCAGCCAAGAAACCCGGCCAGCACCGCGTGATGCGAACCATTCGGCTTTGCGGGAATTGTTTGCGTCATTTTCACGGGCCGGGAAATATTGTTTACTAGGCTCATGGGACCGGCGCGCGCGCTGCATGCCCCGGAAAGACCCCGTCTACTAGCTGACCTTTGTTCACGACCGCGACGCCATTCACCAAAACAAATGGAATTCCTTCAGAAAATTGCAAGGGCTCGTCAAATGTCGCTTTGTCGATCACCTTTTCCGGCTCAAAGATTGTTATGTCCGCGTCCGCGCCCACCCGAACGCGTCCCTTGTCGTGAAACATTGGCGCACGCGTTTCCAAACGTTGCGCCGGCATCAGCGTCATCTTCCGCAACGCCGTCATCAAATCCAGGGCCTTTTCCTCACGTACATAGTGTCCGAGCACGCGGGCAAACGTCCCTTGTCCGCGCGGATGAATTTTTGGCCCGGTAATCGGCAACCCATCGCTGGCGATCATTACCGTCGGATCGCTCACCGCCACCCGCGCGGCTTCTTCCGGAATCGAAAACACCACCACGGCGCCGCCTTCTTTGCGGTATTTCGCGAAAGTTTCTGCCGTCAGCCTCTCTCCCGTCTTCACCCACTGCACATCTTTGTAAGTAATTCCCTGCCGTTCCTGCCATCCTTCGTCAAAAATCGCTGACTCGAGAGCGGTGCTTCCCGCGGTATACGGATAGCACTCCGTCGTGACGTCCAGTCCGCGATCCCGCGCGCCCTTGACCACAGAGATCAACGTCGGCGTGTTTCGCAACCCCATGCTCGTGATGTGAACCACGTGCAGCGAAGCGCCGGTCGCTGCCGCGTTGGCAACCACTTCCTGCAATCCCACCAATCCCGTCGTCGGCTCTTTCAATCCTGCATGACGCTAATGCACGTGCACCGAAGCGCGCGCCGCGGCAGCAATGCGAAAAACATCCCACATTTCGTCGTGCGTCGCCGCGGCCGTAAGCCGCGCTCGATTCCTGCGTCAATCTCCTTCAGCTGCTCAGGCGTCGCTTCGCGATGCGCCGCATCTCCGGTTGGCAGCCACGCGCCGGGATCCTTCATCACTTTCATCCGCACGGGAATATGGCCGACACTCACTCCAAAATTGATCAGCGTCTTTCCATCCCGCTCCGCGTACCATTTGTCAACGTCCGAAGTCCCTGCCTCCAGTTCCAGCGACGTCGTCACTCCATCGCGCGCCTTGAATTCATAGTTCTTCGGGTCCTGGCCGTGTTGATGCAAATCAATGAATCCCGGCGCAACCAGTAAGCCTCTGGCTTCGATCGTTTCTTTCCCGCGTAATTCCTTCTGTGAAATCGCACGGATCTTTCCGCCGGAAATCCCCACATTGCGAATCGCATCCAGGTTCGACTCTGGATCCATCACTCTACCGTGCAAAATCACCACATCATACAATTCCGCGGCACGGTCCACCGCAAGCGGTATTCCCTGCAAAGCCCACGCGGCCACAAACACACTCAACATCCACTGTGCGATTCTCATTCGCTCCCCGCAGCTCTCCGTAGTCGCGCTCCTGTAAGCGCACCAGTCTCTTCGCGAACACCTCGCGTGTCAAAAGAAAAACCCCGAGTCGCTGGGGGTAAGCGACCCGGGGCGGGGGTGCATCTGAGGGGGGCCTGAGGGAAACTCGTTTTTGCTAGTGAACGTGAGCCGCCATTTGGCAAATCCGCCGCAGCTCTTCGTACGTGAAAAAAATCTCTTCCTGATTACCGGCGCGCTCTTTGTGACCCAATCCAGACTCTTCTGAAATCCGCGAAAGCTCCTTTTTAGGAATGCCCAGCAGCGCAGCAGCTCGTTCCTGGGTCACATAACGAAGTTCCGTATTTTTCATCGCAACCTCCTCACGCAGGAATCAACGCCATGGCATCTTCTTCCACTGCAAGTACCATGTTCTTGTAGATGTCCACATCCCAGCCGTCGCCAATCCTCATCCGGAGTGTTTCGCCGCCATCCATTAACAACCGGCCGCGCAACGGTACCTTCACATCGCCCAACGCCACCTGCAGAACCACTGCCTGCCCGATCCACGGCTGATATGCGGTGTCCATTGAGCCTCCCTCAGGGGACTTCGTTCCTACGGGAGTGAGAATGCGCTCTGCGGCTGCGGACGCCAATGGTACAGCCGGGATACCGAACTAGTATTTCGGTACTGTTTGTCGTTAGAGCATCGCGCCTAGTGTCCGTTTGGAACATGTACTTCAGTACTAAAATTTCGAAACGCGCGGCCCATTGGCCACATGCGGCTCCCATTGCGAAACTTCACTGTGATGGAACGCACGTCCAATCGCGTCGAACTTCAAATCGCCACACGGCCAGGCATAGCCTTGGCCCTAGGCGGCGGATTTGCGCGCGGCTTCGCGCACCTCGGCGTTTTGAGAGTTCTCGAGCAAAATCACATTCCCATCTCACACATTGCTGGTACCAGCGTCGGCAGCGTCTTCGGAGCCGCCTACGCCAGCGGCGCGCCACTCGCGCGTATTCTCGCCACCAGCCGCACCATCCGTTTTCGCGATATCGCGCGCTGGAGCGTTTCGCGCCTCGGACTCGCCAGCAATCACCGCCTCGCTGACTTGATTGAGCGCGTCTTCGATTCCACGCAATTCGAAGACATGAAGATTCCCCTCGCCGTCGTCGCCACAGACCTGGCCACCGGCGATCCGGTGGTCTTTCGCCAAGGGCCGCTTGTTGAAGCAATCCGCGCCAGCTGCGCCTTCCCCGGCTTGTTTGAACCAATTCAGATCGGCACCCGCTGCCTCGCCGACGGCGGGCTTGTCGCTCCCGTGCCTACTCAAGCAGCTCGCCAACTTGGCGGCAGTATCGTTGTTGGGGTTTCCGTCGGCGTTCAGGACGGCCATCGCGGAGCGCCCAAGAACATGTTTCAAGTCGTGGCCCGCGCAGTCAGCGCCGCACAAAAGCATCAGCTCGATACCTGGGAGCGCCACGCCGACCTCGTTATCCGCCCCGACGTGAATTCGCTCGCCTGGGACGACTTCGAGAGAGCCGGCGAGGCTATTGAAGCCGGCGCTGCCGCCGCACAACTTGCTTTGCCTCGCATTCAGAAGCTGCTCAACCTCGCCGAACACTCCGCCACGGTATTGGGAAGTTCAACGCTGTCACAAGTCTGGCTTTCTGAGGCGCTTCGATGACCGCTTCGCGGTCACACTTGAAGTCGATCGCGTTGCGGTTACGCGCGAAGTTGATGCGCCGGTCGCTGCGGCGACTCCCCGTTTCAAGTTTGCTACTCGTGCTCATTGAAGCGGCCGGAGACCCAAGCATTTTCTGTTACCGTATGGGAGTAGACATTCTCTCAGCGGGCCGCGCGCGCTTTCTGGCGCCTGCGCCCCGGGGTGGCTAATTTGGCCACTCTGACGTTGGCCGCTCAGCGGCCACAAAGGATAAGGAATCAGGTCGCGTGCTCGAATCTCTTTTCCACTTTCTCCGCTCGCTGTTCGACCCTGAGGGACTAAGAGAACTCATTCGCTCCGGTGGGGCGCCGCTGATCTGCGGCATCGTGTTTATCGAAACCGGTTTTTTTGTGGGCTTCTTTCTTCCGGGCGACTCCTTGCTCATTACGGCAGGAATTCTTGCCGCCGGCGGCTTTCTTCCCCTCCGCTGGCTGCTTTTGCCGGTAATGCTCTGCGCTATCGTTGGCGACCAGATCGGCTACTGGATTGGCCGTTCCGCAGGAGCGGCGCTGTACAAACGCCAAGACTCTTTCTTCTTCCGCCGTAGTCACCTGCAACGCGCACACGATTTTTACGAGAAGTACGGCGGCCGCGCCGTTATTTTCGCGCGCTTCGTTCCCATTGTTCGAACATTCTGCCCGCCGGTTGCTGGCGCAGCCCGCATGCCCTACGGCCGCTATGTGATGTTCGATATTTTCGGCGGAATTTTCTGGGTGGGCGCCATGATTCTCGGCGGCTACAGTCTCGGCCGCTCTGTACCCAACATCGGTAAGTACATCCACTACGTCATTGCCGTCGTCGCCGTTGTATCGATTCTTCCCGCTGTCATTGGCGTCCTGAAAAGCCGTAAAGCGCCACCTTCAGCAACTTCGGCCAACCCCGCAAGAGACTAGCTCATGCCCAACGCTCGGCTCCGCTCTGCAATTTTCGATATCGGCCGCGTCCTGGTGAAGCTGGACCTCGCCCGCGCCATTGAAGGCCTCTCGCAAGGCATCTCTCTTCCGCCGGAAGAACTCTGGTCTGCCATTCAAAAAGATCCTCGCTGGCACGACTGGCAGGAAGGCCGCATCTCGCCCCACGACTGGCACCTGCATATCACCAAGCGCCTCGGCAGTCCGCTAAAATTTGACGAGTTCCGCGCGGCATGGAATCGCACTCTCGATCCTGTCCCTCTCCAATCCGACGACCTATTCCAGACGCTTTCGAAGAAACTCAAGCTCGCCTTGCTCTCGAACACCGATCCCATCCACGTGGCACATCTCGAATCAAATTTCGCCTTCTTTGAATTTTTCCCTCCGCCAACCCGCATCTATTCCTGCTCCGTCCGCGCCAGTAAGCCGTCGCCTGTCATCTTCCAGGCGGCTCTCAAAGTGGTGAAAACACCGGCGGCGCAGGCTGTCTTTGTCGACGACATCCTTGAGTACGTCGAGGCTGCCCGCTCTCTTGGCCTTAACGCCATCCAATACCTGAATCCGGCCCAACTCCGGGCCGACCTGCGCGCTCTGGAACCGACGCTCGAGCTTTAGGCGGTCCGAATCCGCAAATTTTGCAACTCCGCATTACGCGCGCGTAAAGATTGCAAGGACTAGTACCTACCCTCTCGCCGAGCCTTTTTGACACCGCTCCCGTAACCCCATCTTTCACATGGGGTTACTACCGTATGTTCCGGCCTCCTCGCTGGGGCACCTTTGGCTCCGCACATGCACCTTTCCTGGTATCAGTCGGTTTTCAAGAGAGAGTAGTTGGGGTCGCCGAGCGCCTCCCCAGAAGGAGAATCATTCGCTATGGCCGATGATTACGTAGTAGAAAATAGAAGCGGTGCTTCCTGGCAGCTGCCCGCAATCATTGTTCTGGGTCTGGTGGCGGTTGGCGGTCTGGCTTTTGGTTGGAACGCAAATTCAAAACTCGATGCAACTCAGCAGGCCGTCGCTGCACAGGTCAACACGCTCAAGCAAGGCGTCGAGCAGGACATGAGCTCCTTGAAAGATCGCGTCGTTCAGGACGAAAAGGCCAACGCTGATCTGCAGGGCGACCTCAAAGTCGTCACTGACAAGCTCAAGATTACTCAGGGTCAGCTCAAGAAAGCGCGCTCTGAAGCCGCGAAGGCCGTTGAGGAAACTACAACCAAGTTGAGTGCCCTCG
>QHYO01000425.1 GCA_003224135.1 Acidobacteriota bacterium
GCATGCTGGACATTCGTTTCCGCGAGAAATTTCAGGATGCCATGGCGGTGGTCATCAGCGACCAGGAGCGCGCTGGTCTCGATGTGCTCTCACACGGGGACTTGCATGTCGATGAGGATCTGGCGGGGCGGGCGTGGCACCACTATCCGCTGCAGCGATGGGCCGGCTTCGAGGGAGATCATCTGCAGCCGGAAGAAACTACGGCGCCCTGGCTAGACTACCCGCCTGGAACACTGCTGAACGAAATTTATACCGGATGGCGCTGGCCGCATGTGGTCGACAAAATTGAGTACCGTCCGCTTGACTATCCGAAATTATGGCGACTTGCGCAGGCGCGGACGCGCAAGCCGGTCAAGTTCGGCACTTGCTGCTCGCAGGTGATGGCGCTCTTTCTGGACATTCACACCCGTAAATACAAAGACAAGCGCCAGGTGATCTGGGACATGGCAGTTGCCATGAACAAGGAGCTGCTTGCGCTGCGGGATGCGGGTTGCCGTTGCATTCAGGTCGAAGAGCCGACGTTCCACTTCATGGCGAATACGTACGGCAAGGATCACGAAGAAGTGACCTTCATGATTGACGCGTTCAATCGCGAGGTGCAAGGCCTTGATGATGTTGAGCTGTGGATTCACACCTGCTGGGGCAATCCGAACATGCAGCGAGTGATGGAAGATACCAGCTACGCGAACTCGATCGAAATTTATCTGGAACGCTGTCGTGGTGACGTATGGACACTCGAAATGAAGGACCGGGGCCAGAAGGATCTGGAGCTGTTCGCACCGTTCAAGAATGATTTAAAGAAGAAGATCGCCATCGGCGCCGTCAGCCATCGCATGCTGCAAGCAGATCGTCCAGAAGACGTGGCTGGCGAAATTCGTAAAGCGCTCGAGTACATTCCCGCGGAGAAACTGATCGTGTCGAATGATTGCGGGTTTGGGCGGCAAGGCTGCAATCGGGAGATTGCGTTTTACAAAGCGAGTGCCATTGCTCAGGGATGCAATATGGTGCGGCGGGAGTTGGGGTTGCCGACCACCTATGTGCCCGCCTCTGATCCTGCGCTGCAGGTGGATGTGGTGCGGGGGCGTTCTGCGAAGGCGGGCAAGGCTTCTTGATTCCGCATCAGCCTATGTTTTGAAGTCTCCCCAAGATCCGCTAGTTCTCTAGGCTGTGGACGCCGCTGAAATCCAGAGACGATGCACTCACTTCGTTGAGTCCTTCGCTGAGCAGCGGCGAAGCAAACGGATCTGCGTGCACGTACCACTTGCCATCCCTGTCTTTGATGACTAAGGTCCGATTCATGGAGCGCCCCCCGTTGTTTAGGTAAACGCCGACATCAACGAACATGATGTCCTCAAAACCGAATGAAGCGTAACCATAGGAAACAGGTCCGGGTTTGGTCAAGTGCCGTGCGGCAAAAACCTTTCCAATACTTTTCGGCGCTTGCAACGATGGTTCTTTCTTTGCGGCTTCTGCTTTAATACTTTGGACAGTCTCGCGAAGGAATTTCGCGTATGCCTCCGGTCCTTTTCCGCCACCAAACAGCCTGACGGATGTACTGGCGAAGAGTTTCTCGTCACGATTGATGAAGGATCGTGCCAGGTCGCAGGCCGCGCCCTCAGGTGAATCGTGACCACTAGGGAAACCGTCCGCGGCCATGTTGAGCTTGGGCTTGGGCGCCTGCCCTCGTTCAGCCCATGCTAGTAGGGGACATAGACAAGCGACAATCGCTATTAGTGACGGGCAGGAACTAAGCTTGATTTTTTCACTTGGACAGGCCTCCTTACTTGGCCGGAATCACATCGACTCGCAATTCTAAGCACTTACTCTTCCTGCTACGTTTCAATAGCTTGAGCAATGCGCCGATCGAAAACTTGCCGGAATGCAATCTTTCTCCGGACTTGATGGATGACTTGATGGATGCCGGCGAGACTCCTGTACAATATTTAGTTCGCAGTGAGCTCCAGGAGACGAATAGAAATGTCGACGAAGATTGCAAAAGTGCATGCGAGGCAGGTGATTGATTCGCGCGGAAATCCGACGGTTGAGGCGGATGTGATTTTGGAAGGCGATGTACTGGGCCGCGCGGCGGTCCCCAGCGGCGCCTCGACGGGCGAGCACGAAGCATTGGAATTACGTGATGCGGATAAGAGCAAGTACCTTGGCAAGGGCGTGTTGAAAGCGGTCGGCAACGTGAACGGTGAAATCGCCAAGGCTGTGGCGGGATTTGATGCTTCAGACCAGCGCGGGCTCGATCACAAGATGATCATGCTGGACAACACGCCGACCAAATCGCGGCTGGGTGCCAATGCGATCCTGGCTGTCTCCATGGCCGCTGCGCGCGCGGCGGCGGCTGCAACGAAGCAGCCTCTCTACAAATATCTGGCGAAGTATTCGAGCGATCGAAGCGCGAATCTCCTGCCGGTTCCGATGATGAATATTCTGAATGGCGGAGCGCACGCCGACAATTCGGTGGACTTCCAGGAATTCATGGTGATGCCGATCGGTGCGCCGAATTTTTCGGAAGCGCTGCGCTGGGGCGTGGAAGTTTTTCACGCTTTGAAGGCGGCGTTGAAAAAGC
>QHYO01000422.1 GCA_003224135.1 Acidobacteriota bacterium
TCAGCGGGCCTTGCGTTGCGCCTGCTTCGAGGCCAGGCGCGGGTTTTAGTGCCGTCACAGCTTTGGCCAATTTTTCCGCGAAGGCATCATAAACCGTGTCCTGCACCAGGACACGGTTGGTGCAGACGCAAGTTTGGCCGGTGTTGCGATATTTTGACGCAACGGCGCCTTCGACCGCGGCATCGAGATCGGCATCGTCAAAAACAATGAATGGTGCGTTGCCGCCAAGTTCGAGCGAAAGTTTTTTTATTGTGCCGGCGCATTGTGCCATCAGGACTTTTCCGACTTCCGTAGAACCGGTGAAGGAAAGTTTTTTGACGATGGAATTCGATGTGAGTTCGGCGCCAATTTCCTTCGCAGAACCGGTGATTACGTTGAAGACGCCTTTCGGCACGCCAGCGCGTTCGGCAAGTTCAGCGAGAGCTAAAGCCGAATACGGGGTTTGTCCCGCGGGCTTCAAGACCACGGTGCAGCCCGCGCCTATTGCCGGTCCGGCTTTGCGGGTGATCATGGCGAGCGGAAAATTCCACGGCGTGATGCATGCGACGACACCAATCGCCTGCTTGATGACCACGATACGCTTGTCGGCTTGATGTCCGGGAATCGTGTCGCCATAGACGCGCTTGGCTTCTTCGCCAAACCATTCAAGAAACGACGCGGCGTAAGCCACTTCTCCACGTGATTCGGTAAGTGGTTTGCCTTGCTCCAACGTCATCAGGCGCGCGAGGTCATCCTGATTTTCCATCATCAGATCAAACCAGCGTCGAAGAATGGCGGCGCGTTCTTTTCCGGTCCTTTTGCTCCACGCTGGGAATGCTTTGTTAGCGGCATCGATGGCGGCACGAGTCTCCGTTGCCCCGAGTTTTGGGACCGTGCCCAGAATTTCGCCAGTGGCGGGATTGTCTACGTTAGTGGTCGCACCAGTGGGGGAAGTCATCCACGCGCCGTCGATGTAGCAAGCTTCGCGGAATAAACGCGGGTCTTTCAGCGCAACACCCGTCGCAGCCGGATGAGTGACGGTATTCGACATGATCGTGCTCCTACAAATTCGATGTTACGAGTTGTTTCGGGGGTGCAGTAGCTGAAACGTGCGCCAGTCCTGACTCCAGCACCTCGAGGCCTTCTTCAAATTGGGAATCAGTGACCACCAGGGGGACGAGAATCCGCATGACGTTGCCGTAGGTTCCGGCAGTGATGGTGATCAGGCCGTGCTCGTAGCAATATTGCGCAAGCTTTTTCGTTTCTTCGCCGGCGGGCTCGCGCGTCGCCGGATTTTTGACGAGTTCAATGGCGCACATGCCGCCGAGGCCGCGAACTTCGCCGACGACCTGGAATTGCTTCATCCAGTTCTTGCCGCGTTCTTCGAACTTCCGTCCGAGTTGCGTGGAGCGAGCAAGTAAGTGGTCTTTTTCAATGATTTCGATTGCGGCGAGCGCAGCGGCACATGCCGCCGGGTTTCCCCCGAACGTTCCCCCCAAACCGCCGACTCCGGCAGCGTCCATCACTTCCGCGCGCCCAGTGACCGCGGCGAGCGGCAATCCACCGCCCAGAGATTTTGCGGAGGTGATGATGTCCGGCTCGACGCCATAATGCTCGATCGCAAAAAACTTTCCCGTGCGGCCGATGCCGGACTGCACTTCGTCAGCGATGAAAAGGATGCCGTATTTGCGGCAAATTTCCTGGAGAACGGAGTAATACTCCTTTGGCGGGACAATGAATCCTCCTTCGCCAAGAACTGGCTCGGCAATTACGGCGGCCACGGATTCTGCTGCAACAATGCGTTTGAAAGCGTCTTCGAGCGCCGTAGCGCAGGCGAGTTCACAACTAGGATAGGTGAGGCCGTAAGAGCAACGATAGCAATAGGCGTATGGCAGGCGATAAACATCACCGGGAAACGGTTCGAAACCAGCTTTGTAAGGATGGGTTTTGCTGGTAAGCGAGAGCGCCATCAGGGTACGTCCATGAAACGCGTCGTTGAACGCAATAATCGCCGGCCGCTTGGTATATGCGCGCGCAATTTTGACAGCGTTCTCGACGGCTTCCGCTCCGCTGTTGACCAGCAAAGTTTTCTTGGCGAATTTGCCGGGCGCCAACGCGTTCATTCTTTCGGCAACGGCAACGTAGCCTTCGTAGGGAGTCACGCTGAAGCACAGATGCAAATATTTTTCGAGCTGCCGCCGAATGGCGTCTTCGATTTGTGCGGGACGGTGGCCGGTGTTCAGGCAGCCGATGCCGCCTGCAAAATCGAGAAACTTGTTGCCGTCAACATCTTCGATCATTGCACCTTCTGAACGCGCGGCAAAAACTGGGGTGGCGTGGTACGGCCCGCGCGGCACGGCGGCTTCACGGCGCCGCATCAGCGCGATGGAATTCGGTCCAGGAATTTCGGTTCGAAGTTGAATGCTTTTCATAATTTTTTCTCTCGTTCCAGTTTTGTCGAAGAAGTCTGCCGAAAAAACAAGCTGCACACG
This sequence comes from Acidobacteriota bacterium, assembly GCA_003224135.1. Classification (GTDB taxonomy): domain Bacteria; phylum Acidobacteriota; class Terriglobia; order Acidiferrales; family UBA7541; genus Acidiferrum. Next base: position 2,472 of record QHYO01000422.1, read on the forward strand.
GCCAGGATTGGCTGGTGCGACTTGCCCTAATACCAGCCGATCGGTGTCTCATCCAGATTGACGAACACTTGTTTGGTCTCGAGATACTCTTCGAGCCCCCAAGGGCCAAGCTCGCGCCCAAAACCAGATTGTTTGTAACCGCCCCACGGTGCTTCGACGTAGGTGGGCTGCATGTGGTTGACCCAGATGATTCCAGCGCGCAGCGATTTCACCACGCGAAACGCCTTATAGATGTCGCGAGTCCAAACGGCGCCCGCGAGACCATACGGCGTATCGTTGGCGATTCGGATTGCATCGGGCTCGCCTTCAAACGGAATCACGGAAGCGACGGGACCAAAAATCTCTTCTCGCGAAATGCGTGCGTTGTTGTCCACGTCGTAGAAAATGGTGGGCTCGAGATAGTAGCCCTTGCCGATTTGCTTTGGGCGTCCGCCGCCGATAGCGGTCTTGGCTTCCTTCTTGCCGATTTCAAGGTACGAACTGACGCGGTCGTATTGTTCCTTGCTGACGAGCGGCCCCATTTTCGTTTCACGTTCGAGTGGCGGACCAAGCTTGATGCGTTTGGCCTTTTCGGTCATGGCTTCGACAAATTTCGAATAAATCTTCTTTTCAACGAGGATGCGGCTTCCGGCGGAACAGACCTCGCCTTGATTGATGAAAACGCCGAAGAGCGCGCCGTCCACCGCAGCTTCCCAATCGGCGTCCGCGAAAAAGACGTTGGGCGACTTGCCGCCGAGTTCGAGGGTCACGCGCTTGAGCGTGTCCGCGGCGCTCTTGACGATGATCTTGCCGACAGCGGCGCTTCCGGTAAAAGCGATTTTGTCCACACCGGGATGCGCTACGAGCGCCGAGCCCGCGGTTTCGCCGAAGCCATTAACGATGTTGATGACTCCGGGCGGCAGGCCGGCTTCTTCAAAATAATTCGCACACTCGAGCGCGGTAAGCGGCGTCTGTTCGGCAGGCTTCAGTACGCAAGTACAACCCGCCGCAATTGCGGGTGCCAGCTTCCACGCGGCCATAAGTAGCGGATAATTCCACGGGATGATCTGGCCGGCGACACCGACCGGTTCGCGAAGCGTGAAGCTCAGCGCATTCGCCGGAACCGGGTTCACGTGACCGGTAACTTTGGTTGCCAGGCCACCGTAATATTCAAAGCAGGTCGCGACGTCCGCGATGTCGTATTCGGCTTCAACGATCGGCTTGCCCGTGTTGCGGCATTCGAGTTCGGCAAGCGCGGCGGAATTCTGGCGGATTTTTTCGGCGAGCTTGAAGAGCACGCGTCCGCGGTCCTGCGCAGTGGCCAGCGGCCACGGCCCGGAATCAAATGCCGCCCGGGCGGCTTGCACGGCGCGATCGACGTCGGCTCCGTCGGCAGCGGCAACCTGGGCGATTATTTCTTCCGTCGAAGGATCATACACAGGGAACGTCTTACCGGATATTGCGCCTTGCCATTTGCCATTCACAAAATTCTGGTAACTGCGTGCTCCCGCTGTTGCACTGCTCGACATTTCAACCTCCTGCCTGCAAAACTGCGAAGATGCTTTAAGCCGCCGCCTTCAGGGCGGTTTTGCGGCGGCCGTAGACGAAAAAGAAAAAAGCCGCCATGCCTATGAATAGCAACGTGCCACCCCACATCCAGACTTCGTAGGAGAGGAGCGAGGTGATTTGTTGCGCCGGGAAAAACGCCAAGCCAATTCCCAGCGCAGTCGTTACGAGGCCGCTTGCTCCCGCAAGGATTAACTTTGTTTTGCTGTAACGCACTGGCTGAAAATCCGGCGCGAGCGCAAGTTTCAGCAATGCGCCGAACATGTAAAGAAACGGAATCAGCTGCAGCACGACCGCCAGCGAAAGCAACCGCTGGAAAGATTCTTGCACGCCGGAGCTCACGAAATTCATGAGCACGAGCGCAAATGAAACTCCCGCGTGCACAAGCAGCGCTGCGTACGGCGTGCGATATTTCGAGTGAATGCTGCCGAGCCAGCGCGGCATGTAGGAATCGAGGCCGGCTACAAACGGAATGCGCGCGGAACCGCCGAGCCATGCAGAACCGATTCCCGCAATAGAGAGGCTCAACAGAAATGCAAACGGCGCGACGATCCAGGGAACGCCCACGCGCTCTGCCATGCGCGTAACTGCCTGAACAATCCCCTGTAATACGCTGATGTCCTGCTTGCTGACGGCTACAAGAAGAGTAAGGGTGGCACCGACATAAAGTGCGCCGGAAAGGACGCCGCCCCACGCCACTGCGCCCGGCAACGTCTTCTGCGGATTCTGGATTTCGTCGCCCATGATCGAGGCGAGTTCCAGGCCAACCAATCCGAAACAGATCACGCCAAAGGAATTGAGCACGAACCGGGGATTTTCTGGAATCTGAAAATCGGTCCAGGTGACGTTGGTTCCAAAACGCAGCCACACGATCAGGCCGAGGGCCATCAAGAGGCCTGCGGCGACAAACGTGCCGATGCCGCCGATATTGTTGATCCACTTGCCTACGCCAAGGCCCACGATGTTGAGCACAACGAGCACGGCAAGCAGCAACACGCACGCAGTAAGCGCAAACGCTTTGTTGTCCGCGAGCTGTTCATGGCCAGTACCAAGCGCGAAGACGGATACGCCGACGAAATATAAAAGGACCGTGGGAACGTACATCATGTTGTTCGTCCAATAGCACCAGCCGGAAAGAAATCCGTGGAAGGGGCCGAAAACCTCCTTGGCCCAGAGATATACTCCGCCTTCGCCAGGATAACGCTGGGCGAGTTCGATCACGGCAATTCCTTGCGGCCAGAAAAAAAGCACCAGCGAACTAATCCAAAGCCAAATGGTGACGCCGCCATTTGCCGCAATCGATGGCAGCACGTTTAGATTGAAAACGGCAACGACAAACAGAAGCACCAGGTCGCGCTGGCCTAAAACCCGTTTCAGATGCGGCTGGGTTTCCAAGATGCTGGCTGTTTGGGTCAACGTTCGTCTCCGAAAGTTTTTGCGGAATGCGGCGCCCGGGAAATATTGTCCGAGGCGCCGCGCGGTTTCGTCCTAGTGGCCGGCCGCGGCGGTCACCATGCCGCGTTCGGCCTGGGCTTTCGCGAGCCCGGGCGCAATCTCCTCGAACACGGCGAGATGCTTGTCGATGTCTGCTTCCGTGTGCTGCACGGAAATGGTCCACTGCTCGTCCCACCAGTAGGGTTGCGCAAGCACGCCGCGATTTACCATCGCAAACCAATAGTGCCGCCACAGGTCAACATCAATTTTCGTCCAGTCGCGGTAATTCCGGATTTCCTGAGGATAAAGCATCAGCGCACCGTTCACGCCGGCGCTTGCGACGTAGGCTTTCAGTCCGACTTTGCTGACGATCGTGCGATAACCTTCCGTCAACTTCTTGCTGAGCTTGCCAACGTGCGCGTAATTTTCGCGCGTCAGCACTTCGCGGAAAGTCGCAAGTCCCGCCGCCATGGCTACGCGGTTGGTGTTGTACGTGCCGCCGTGAAAAACTTTGTGATCGGAGATCAAGCCCATCACTTTGCGGCTTGCGCCGAAAGCGCCGAGCGGCAATCCGCCGCCGATCGATTTGGCAAGACAGATCATGTCCGGCTTCACGCCAAAATAATCGCTGGCTCCGCCCCAGGCGAGTTTTGCGCCAGTTTTCACTTCGTCGAAAATCAGCAGAGCGCCGTTGGCATCGCAAAGTCTCCGCAAGCCTTCCAGAAAACCTGGCTGCGGAATACAAAGTCCCACGTTCATCAAGATCGGTTCGAGGATGATCGCTGCGATCTCGCCGGGATACTGTTTGAAGCGGTTCTCAACGCTTTTCAAATTGTTGAAGCTCGCCACCACCACATTGTCCACAGCGGATTTCGGGACGCCACCGCCGCCCGCCACGGAGTTCGGCGCGTTTTCATCACCGTATTCGGTTTCTTTGGGTTTGACGCTGACTAGTGCAGCGTCGTGCAGTCCGTGGTACGCCCCTTCGAACTTGATAATTCTGTCGCGGTTCGTTGCGGCACGAGCGATGCGACATGCGTGCATCGTCACTTCCGTGCCACTCGAACCGAAACGAACCATCTCCACCGGATAGCGCGCGCAAATTTCTTCCGCAAGTTCCCATTCCTGGACGTGCGGCATGCCAAAGGTTGTGCCCTCGTGGAGTTTGGTTTCGACAGCCTTCACTACTGCCGGATGGCAGTGCCCGGCCATCAGCGCGCCAAAGCAAAGATTGTGGTCGAGATATTCGTTGCCGTCGATATCGTGAATCTTGC
>QHYO01000423.1 GCA_003224135.1 Acidobacteriota bacterium
CTGCACCAGCAGATTGTGGCACAGCAACCGTTCATGGAGCCCAACCTGGTCTGCGAACCGGCAAGTGTGAGCGATCGCCTGATCACATGCCCGGCGAACATCCCGCTAGGGTTTTACCCTTCGACTTTGGGCGCTGGCGCGTGGGAACAGGTAAAGGATCAACTGAGACCGGTCTTTTTGAGTCCTGGCCGGTTGAATTACTTTGAGCCAAAGACAACGTTCCGTTTCACGGTCAGCAGGACGTTCTAAGCCGCGGCGCATGAGTTTTGTGTTTTCTGAAGTGCTGGTCAGTGGGTTCATTAAGGTTAGAAACCATTTCGAGTCAGCGAAGTGGCCCGAATGGGATTTTTGGGGGTTCTCCGTGGTGACGAAGTCTCGCAATTCCTACTCTCGGCACGTTCTGAGCTTTAGTGCGGTTGTCGTTCTGGCCCTTGCCGGTTGCGGCGGCGGCAGCAAGACCAACGTGGTTAGCGTCGCGGTCAGCCCAGCCACGGCAACCATCATCGTGTCGCAGTCAATCACCCTGTCGTCCGTTGTCTCCGGTGCGACGAACCTCAATGTGACCTGGGCTTGCACCTTCACCACCACCACGGTTGACTCTACCGGAAAACAAACTGTAGCGGCCGCGCAGCCCTGCACTTCGGACACAGGGAATATTCCCGCTAACTCCACGGACACAACCGTCATCTATACGGCCCCGAACAAGGTTCCCGATCCCACCAAATTCCCGTTGCTCCAAATCATCATCACAGCCACCTCCGTGCAAGATCCGAAAAAGAGCGGCAAGGCGACGTTAACTCTCGATTCCGGCATCAGGGTCACCCTGACTCCCACGACGGCAACCGTTCCAACTTTGGAGCAACAGCAGTTTTCGGCGAGCCTCACGAATGATAATGATCCTACGATCAACGGCGTGGCCTGGCTCGTGACGCAGAGCACACCAACGAGCACCAATCCTACTTATCCCAACCAGCCTTCGTGCAGTCCGGCTTGTGGTTCGATCGACGCAACCGGAAAGTATGTTGCTCCGTCGGCGGTTCCCACTACCGCCACGCTGACTGTGGTCGCGAGCTCCAAAGCGGACCCCGGTCGTATTGCCCTTGGAACCATCACCATCATTACGGGCGGTCCGATTACGTTTAACGGCCTCTCGCCCACGGTTGCCCCGCAAGGCGCCAGTTCTTATGACATCTATCTCGACGCCCAGAATGTGAGTTCGTCATCAGTCATTACGATCACCGGGAAAAACAGCACTTTCCCTCCCCTGAACGCAGGGCAAGTGAAGATTCTCTTCCCTATCCCCACGTCGGCCACTCCCAATCCCGGTTCTACGGGAGCGCGAATTCGGTTGAGCGCGCAAGACCTGGCGATTGCGGACACCTACACCGTCTCCATGAGCGACCCGGCGCAACCCGTAACCCAAGGTTCCGGCCCGTTCAAATTTGCTGTGGTCCCAACGCGGCCGACATCGGTAGCATCTCTTCCAGACAGTGTGCTGTTGAACCAGCCTCTCGGGAATTCGCAGAGTCTTGCGATCGACGGAGGATATTTTGGTCCGACTGGATTGTTTGCCAACGTCGGTTTTAACGGCAACTCCCTTCTGACGGATCCTTCGTCATCCAGTTCTCGCCGTCTGAGTGTGGCATTGCCATCGAGCGATGTGAACGCAGCCCTTCCCGGCCTATACCCTCTTTCCGTTACGCGAACCACTCCGCCGCTCCCGGCCGCGAACAATCCTTCGATCACAAACATTGCGGTTTTCCCGGATTATTCAACAGTGTTCCCCGCCGTTGTGGCGGCCACCCCTCTTCCCCCTGGCTCCATTCCGAGCGCCGTGGATATGGACACACGGCTGGGTATCCTCGCAGTAGCGGAAACCGCTTCGAACCAAGTGGCATTTTTCACCATCGGAACGGGCTCGTTGAGTCCGGTCGGCACTCCGGTAGCAGTGAACGCGCCTTCCGGTCTCTCGATTAACCAATCGAACCATACCGTTGCGGTTGTCAGTTTCCAGGACCAGAGTGTGAAAGTTTTCCCGCTCCCTGGGTCCACCGGCGATCCCAATGTTACTTATCCCGTCACTATTCAGCTCGCTGGTCTCATCAATCCTGCTGACGTCACGCCTTTGCCGGTGCCATATTCCATTGGCGTCGATTCGGATACGAACAATGCCATCGTTGCCTACTCATCCACTGCCAATCCAACGACGGCGAAGGTCGGCTTCCTGCTCGATTGGAACAAGAATACTCAGCAGACGTGTATCGGGACCTCCAGCGGTTCACCCTGCGTCCACGCGCAGGTTACGCTGAACACTGGCGCCAATCCTCAAATCGCGATGGTGCCTCATTCGCACCTCGCTTACGTTACGCCCGGTGGATCGGGCGTGCTTACCGGGGTAGACGTGACGAAGGCCTCTGCCTCGGTAGGAATCAGCAGCGTTTCGCTGACCTCGGGGTTGGCGACTGTCATCACGAGCTCGGCGCATGGTCTTACTCCCGGGAATCCCGGAACCGTCCTGATTCAGAATGTCGCGCCGCCCGCCGATGTCGCCACGACGAAAGTTAACTTCAATGGCGTCTTCTCAGTGCAGTCGGTCATTGACTCAACGACGTTTACCTATGCGCTGAACTCTTCTTTCAACGACACCTCCACGGGCGGCACGGTTTATTTCAGCAGCCCGAACATCACCGTGGGCGTCTCGCAAACCACGCAGGGTATCGCCATCAATCCCATCACAAGCACCGCTGCCATCGCGGACGCCAACGCCACCGGCAACAACGGTCCGCAGATTAATTTGCTCAATTCACTCGATCAGTCCGTCTCTTCTATTACATTCCACGCGGGCTGCACGGCTTACAACACCACTACTTGTTCTAGCTCTGCGCCCGAACTGTTGGGCACCAGTTCCGTCGCGTTCCAGCCTTTCGCGAATTCGCTCGTTTCCTATAATCCGCAGCAAAACCAGTTGTCTGTCTCCAACCCCGTGACACAGCAGCGCTTTGCGGTGGTGTGCGCCGTCCTAGGCGGCGCATGTCCAGCCACGCCTGTCAACCAAACAAGCACGATGAGCATCACAGTAAACGGCGGATCAGCCACACTTAAGCTTTTCGGTGGCCTGGCGGTTGACCCTGCAACCAATCAGGCCTTTGTTGTGCAACCTGCCAGCGGCGCCATCCAAATCGCCAGTCTCGGTTCCTTAAAAGCGGCTCAGATCACCGAACTGCAGGTGCCAACCGTCTCCGGAGCCACGATCGGCGGAATTGCTGGCGCGCTCATGCCACAGGGCACTCTAACCTCGACCACTGATCTTGTCGGCGTACAGGTTTACGGCGCCGGTTTTGACGCATCCACAAAGGTTCGCCTGGATGGCACGCCGATTCCCACAACCTTCGTCAGCAGCCGCAACTTGACGGTCACTATCCCTGCGGATCCTTTCCTTTCCATGCCGCATCGTTTTGCCGTGGACGCGGTAACCGGTAGCCACGTTCAATCCAACGCCACCGACTTGATTGTCGTCAAATCGGTCGATTTGCTTGCTCAGCCACATCCGGCGTGCAGCTCGGGAACGACGACACAGAATGCGCAGCCAAGTTCCGTCGCCATTGGCGATCAGCTCGGGAGGCAGCCCTTTCACCCGATTGCCGTGGTCACCAACAGCGGCTGCAATAGCGTTTCGGTGATTGACATCGCTCCGCAACTTCCGGTTTATGACACAAGCGGGAATTTCACGGGTTTCACTGCAAACGCCCAATTCGGAATGGTCTTGAACACGGTTCCGACAGGCAGCGCTCCTCAGGGTATTGCTCTCAGCCCGCGATTTGGCCTCGCCGTCGTCGCAAACAATTCTGCTGGCACAGCCTCCATCATTGATATTGTCAATTTCAAGCAAGCCGTCACTGACGTCACTGTCGGTACAAGTCCCACCGGCGTCGCCATCAATGAAGGCACGGGCGCGGCTCTGATCGCCAATACGGCAAGCAACACGGTTTCGCAGATCAACCTTACTCCGTTACTCGCCTCAACCCCGGCCACTTCGCTCACTTCCACATCGATTTCGATCGACCAGGGGCCGATCGCTGTCGCTATTGATCCCGATCGTGGAACGAACAGCCGCGGTCTGGCCGTGGTCACGGCCCTGCAACTCATCAGCGGTTCTGCCCCAATCGGTGTCCTCGATGCGATTGATATCGGCAATGCCACCCCAGCGAAGAGCACGAACGCCGCTACAGGCACCATCACGGCGACTCCTACCGGCATCGTCTTCGATTCGTCTGTTTCGCCGGCGCTTTTCTATTCTGTATCGAGCGGCGGCAATCTGGTCACAGCGTTCAATCCGGATACCGGTGGAACGGCGACAGTTCACGTCGGCATAAATCCGACTTCGCTGGCCATCAATCCGCAGACCGGCGGCATCATGACCGTGAACTCGACAAGCCAGACGATTTCGATCATCGACACCATTTCGAACCCTTTCAAGACGCGACGTACTTTTGGCATCGGCGGCTCCGCGCAATTTGGCGTGGCCATTGACCAGTTCACAAATCTGGCGGTCATCGCTGACCAGGCCAACAATCGCGTGCTGATCTTCCCTGTACCGAACTGATTTTCCGTGCCGCTGCCGGCATTGCAAATCGGTTTGCGTACAACGCAAAATGACGGACGGCGCATCGCATCTGGCAGGGCTTTTCCTGCTTCGCCTGCCGCTTTGAAAACGCGCTTTGCCGTTGCTTGAGAAGGTTAGGCTCGGCTATACTTTTCGGTTTGTACGGGGCCCGCGAATTCCCTCAGGGCGCGGGGGACTGGGTTTCAGGGTTTCAGGGCTTGTATTACAAGCCCTGAGGTGAAGAAGTTGTACTTACAAACCCTGAGATGAAAAAGTTTTCAGGGTTTCAGGGCAGGTACGACAAGCCCTGAGATGAAGAAGAAGTTGTATTTGCCAACCCTGAGGTGAAAAAACTTTTCAGCCAATTCCGATTGGCGCAAAGGAAGCGCGTAGCGCTTCCTGACAATAAGGAGACTACTGTGAATAAGACGTTTCTTTCGGCCGCCCTTCTAGCGGCGAGCCTGATCGGCGCGGCAACTCTCGGCGCACAGTCGGCGCCCGCCGCGGGTTCCGCGGTGCCCGGCAAGGTCGGTGTACTGAATGTTCGCCAGGCTATCGTCGCCACTTCGGAAGGCAAGCAGGCCTCGAGCGAACTGCAGGGTCAATTCACCTCCCGCCAGACCGAGCTCGAAAATCTCAACAAGCAGATCAACGATATCCGGCAGCGTCTTCAGGCCAACGAAGGGAAACTGAGTCCCGAAGAGGCAGGGCGCTTGGAACGCCAAGGTACCGCGCTCCAGAAGCAGCTTCAACGCAAGCAGGAAGACTATCAGGAAGACGTTAACGCCTCGCAGCAGGAAGTGATCGATCGTATTGGCCGCAAGATGATGGAAGTGCTCGACCGTTACGCAAGGGAAAACGCCTATATCGCCATTTTCGATTCTTCGGCGCAGGGCGCTCCGATCTACGTTTCAAACGGCATTGACGTCACTGCCGATATCGTCAAGCTCTACGACCAGGCGTATCCGGCTAAAGCTTCCGCTACGCCCACAAAACCGGCTGCCGCGAAGCCTGCTGCCGCTACACCACCCAAACCCTAATCGTTCGAGTCTTTTTGATTGTTCGGGCGCCTTTTCGGCTCGCCGAGCCAGGGCGCAGTGGCGTTTCAAATTGAATTTGCGCCTTTCCGGTCAATGCCTTGCTTTTGCCTTGTCCTGGGCCTATACTTTTATTTCGCTCTGTAACGGGTCGCAAGACGAGGTGGGCGCAAGCCCACTTTTTTGTTGGGCCGGTTGAAGTGGGCGTTGGACCGGCTTAGGCTGGGGAGTCTCTGCTTGCAGTTGGAAAAGATTCGTGAGGCCGCCGAGAGGGTTGCGCGCTCGGAAGGACTGGAAGTCGTTGACGTCGAGTGGAAGATCGGCAAGCAGCGCTTCCTGCGGGTGTACATCGACCGCGTTCCGGTTCTACCTGGGGAAATATCTCCAGCGGAAGCGAAAGGCGGCGAGGCAATTAGCCCGTATCCGATGATTTCTCATGCGGATTGCGAGCGGGTTAGCAAACAGTTGAGCGTTATCCTGGATGTTGAGGAACTTGTTCCGGGACCGGGCTATACCCTGGAAGTAAGTTCACCGGGCATGGATCGCGCGCTCAAAAAGCTGGCCGACTATGTGCGCTTCACTGGGCGCGCAGCGAAAGTTTGGACGGAAGAGCCGGTAGATGATATGAAGTTTTTTGAGGGCCGTCTCGTGGGCGTTGTGGATGATCGGATCCCAGGGTCTGTACTTTCCGACCCTGCCACAAACCGGGTTCCAGGGATACTTACAGACCCTGGCACAAAAAGAATCCGGCTGGAGTTGAAAGGCAAAACTCCGCGCACCGTGGAAGTGCCGCTCGCCCTCATACGCAAGGCGCACCTCGTCGTCGAGTTTTAGTCCACACTCTTCGTCCGGGTTTAAGGGTTGTTTACAAACCCTTAGATAGGGAAGTTTCAGGGTGGAAACTCTGAAACGAGCTGTGCGGCGGCGCTTGTTTCTCCGGCGCTCTTGCGCGGCAGTTGCGGCAAATCGCTGGGCCGGTGTTTTCAGTTGCCTTGGCCGGTCTTTCGCGTCCCGGTGTTGCATCGGGAAGAGCGGTGCCTTTTAGAATTTTGTAGTGCCGGGTTTTAGCCCGGCTGCTGTTTAGGAGACTTTTCTCAGTTCGGGAATGCGTTATGGCGAATTTGCTCTATCAACAGATTGAAATGCTCAGCCGCGAGAAGCACATCGAGCCGGAAATCGTGGTGTCTGCGATTGAAGACGCGATGGTCGTCGCGGCGCGGAAGTATTACAAGACCGAAGAAGATCTTCGCGGCAAGTTCAACACGGAAACTGGTCAAGTGGACGTTTTTTCGGTTCTGACCGTGGTCGAAGAAGTTGCCGATCCGACGCGCGAAATCAGCATTGCCGATGCTCGCCGCAAGAATCCCGCGGCTGAAGTCGGCAGTGAAATCCTCACCAACAAGCCGACAGATGTTCTAGGCCGTATCGCCGCGCAGACTGCCAAGCAGGTCATCCTGCAAAAAGTGCGCGAAGCCGAGCGCGACACCATTTTCAATGAGTATCACAATCGCGTCGGCGAACTGGTCACCGTCATCGTCAAGCGTGCCGAAGGACCCGACCTCATCGTGGACATGGGCCGCACCGAAGCGCGTTTGCCCAAGCGCGAACAATCGAAGCTCGAGACTTACAACATTGGCGAACGCCTTCGCGTCGTGATTCGCATGGTGGATCGCGCGGCCAAAGGCCCGCAAGTTATCGTCTCTCGCGCGGATGCCGCGCTGGTGCAGCGTCTGTTTGAAATGGAAGTTCCCGAAATTTACGACGGCACCGTGCAAATCCGCGCTGCCGCGCGGGAATCTGGCGAACGCACCAAGGTTGCGGTCTTCAGTCGCGACAAGGACGTCGATCCCGTTGGCGCGTGTGTCGGCATGAAGGGCATGCGAGTGCAGTCCATCATTCGCGAACTGCGCGGCGAAAAAATCGACATTATTCCGTACAGCGAAGAAACCGTCGCCTTCGCGCAAAAAGCGCTCAGCCCGGCGAAGGTCACGCGTGTGCAGATTACCGATCCCGAAAGCCACAAACTCGAGGTGATCGTTGAGGATTCGCAGCTTTCCCTTGCCATTGGCAAAAAGGGTCAGAACGTGCGGCTCGCCAGCAAGCTGATCGGCTGGGACATCGACATCAAGAGCGAGGAAGAAAAGCGCCGCGAAATCGAAGAGCAGATGACCGCTCTTACTGCGCCGACCACTCCGCTTACTGCTCTTGCCGGGGTCGGGCCCAAGACCATCGAGAAAATCGAAGCCGCGGGCATCACGTCGCTCGAACAGCTTGCGGGTATGACGCCGGAACAGCTGATGGAAATTCCCGGTATCGGCGAGAAAATGGTGGACAAAATCTACCAGGCCGTAAATCAATTTTACGAAGGTGGCGCGGTTGCGCCCGCTGCAGAAGGCTCAGCCGAAACCGGCGAAGTTGCGGACGCCGAAGCGGCGACTGACGTTCAGACCGAGACGACGGAAACGGAAACGCCTGCAGCCGAAACGGCTGAATCCTCGGGTCCGCAAACGGAAGCTGTCGTCGACGACGATGTGCCTACGCAATTGCCGCCAGAAGCGGCCGCTGAGCCAGCCGTGGAATCTGAGACGGCTACTGAGACTCACACGGATTCCGAAAAAGAAAAACACAACGAGACAAATTCTTAGGTATCAGGTGATCGAAACGGAAAGCATGACCGACGCAAATCAAGTTCGAATCAACGAGCTGGCCCGCGAGCTCGAAGTCAAAGCAAAGGCCATTATCGACCTTCTGCCTGGCTTTGGCGTTGCGGAGAAAAAGACTCACTCCAGCTCAATTCCCGTGGATGTCGCCGAAAAAGTGCGGCGTACCATCCAGGGACAGGCAGAAGCGGAGTCTGCTGCCGAATCCGCTGCTGCAGCTGAAAAGCAGGCCAAGGACTCGGCCGCAAGAGCCGCGCGGCAGAGACCTGTAGCACCGGCCGTTGCCGATGCTGCAGTCGCTACTCCAGTTGCGCCGCCAGCACCTCCGGCGCCAGCACCTGCTGCCGCAAAGCCGGCGTCTCCAGCGGCACCTGTTGCTACTCCGCCTCAAGCGCCTGCTGTCCCTGCGCCAACATCCGTAGCGCCTCCGGCCGCGCCTAAGCCCGCTGCACCATCCATTTCGCCTGCCGCTCCAACACAGGCCCCAGTGCCTCCGGCTGCCGCGAAGCCACCTGCTGCCCCTGCGCAACAAGCGCAAGCACCTTCTGGGCCCAGACCGGTTCCGGCCGCTCCGCTCGGCCAGCCATTGCGACCGGCTACTCAAAATGCTCCTGCTCAGCGTCCACCGGTTCCCGGGCAACAACGGCCCGGGCAGCCTGGCGCTCAAAGGCCCGCAGCTGCTGCTCCGGCGCGTCCCGGCACGCAGCCGCAACGTCCTTTGCCTACCGGCAATCGTGGTCCCCTTCCAACAGGGAACCGTGGCCCGATGCCCACCGGCAATCGTGGTCCGCTTCCTTCCGGTGATCGGCCGAGCGGCCCGCGTCCCGGTCAACCTATGCGTCCGCAGCAGGGTGGGGGTGGCCAAGGTCGTCCTTATTCTCCTCGCCCGGGCGGACAAAGTGGCCCCGGCGGTCCGCAAAATCGTCCTTCGTATGGACAACGTCCAGGTGTAGCTCCTGCTGGCACGCGCCCTGGTCCGCGTCAGTCCGGGCGGCCCGGCATGCTCCCTGCGCCGCCTCCGGACAAAATGCCTTCCAAGGCTGAGCCAGGCAAGCCGCTCTATACGCGCCGCCCGACACAGCGCCAGCGCCCAAGTTCGGACAAGCGCGAGATGGAAGGCGAGCGCAAGCTTCATCCGACTCGCCAGCGCCCCGGTGCAGGCGACCGTCGCGCTGCTGCCATCATCGCTCCGCCAGAGCCGCGTGCTCCGCGCGACATCAACATCACCGAAGGCATCACCATTCGCGAACTTGCCGAAAAACTCGACGTGCGCGCCAAAGACCTTCTGAAAGTTCTCCTCGACAAGGGAATTTTCGCAAGTATCAACCAGGCGCTTGATTCGCCGACGGCCACGCAACTTGCCGAAAGTTTCAACGGTGTTGTCACCGTCGTCTCCTTCGAAGACGAAATGATGCTCGAAGTGGCCAAGGAAGAAACCAAGGAAAATCTCAAGCCGCGTCCGCCCGTCGTCACCGTCATGGGCCACGTCGATCATGGCAAGACCAGCCTTCTCGACGCCATCCGCGAAGCGGAAGTGGCCGCCGGCGAAGCTGGTGGCATCACGCAACACATTGGCGCATACAAAGTGCAGGTCAACGACCGCGCCGTCGTCTTCGTCGATACGCCCGGTCACGAAGCCTTCACCCGTATGCGTTCGCGCGGCGCGAAGGTAACGGATATCGTTGTCCTGGTGGTTGCCGCGGACGATGGCGTCATGCCGCAAACGAAAGAAGCCATCGACCACGCTAAAGCCGCCAACGTTCCCATCATTGTTGCCATCAACAAAGTTGACAAGCCCGAAGCGCAGCCGGAACGCGTCAAGCGCCAGCTCAGCGATCTTGGTTTGATGCCCGCTGAATGGGGCGGCGACACCGAATTCGTCGAAGTCTCCGCGAAGCAGAAAAAGGGCCTTGAACGCCTGCTTGAAATTATTTTGCTGGTCGCCGATTTGCGCGAACTCAAGGCTAACCCGGACGCGCCCGGCAGCGGCACCGTTCTCGAATCGCGCGTGGACAAAGGCCGCGGCCCTGTCGCCACGATCCTTATTCAGAATGGCACTCTCCGCGCCGGCGACTTCTTCATCTGCGGCGCAGTATTTGGCAAAGTCCGCGCACTGTTTGACGATCGCGGCCGCTCCATAAAAGACGCACCGCCCTCCACTCCCGTCGAAGTGCTCGGCCTTCGAGGTGTGCCCGAAGCCGGCGACCACTTCCAGGTTACCGACGAAGCCAAGGCTCGCCACATCGTCGATTACCGTCAGGGCAAGCAGCGCGACGCAGCTCTCCGAGCCAGCGCTGGTGGCCGCATCACTCTCGACCAGTTGCATGAACAATTGAAGTCCGGCGAAGTCAAGGAACTGGGCGTGGTCATCAAGGCTGATGTGCAAGGCTCCGTCGAAGTGCTCAGCGAAATGCTGCCCAAGCTGTCGACCGATCAGGTCAAGCTCAAGATCATCGGCTCCGGCGTAGGCGCCGTTAGCGAGAACGACGTGCTCCTGGCTTCCGCGTCCGGCGCAATCATTATCGCCTTCGGAGTTCGCCCCGAACGCAAAGCCGCCGATCTCGCCCAGCAGGAAGGCGTGGACATCCGCACGCATAACATCATTTACGAAGTTTCCGACGAAATTAAAAAGGCTATGGAAGGCTTGCTCGAACCTGTCTTCCAGGAGTCGTATCTCGGCCGCGCCGAAGTCCGCAACACTTTCCGTGTGAAGGGCGCGGGCACCATCGCTGGCTGTTATGTCGTCGATGGTATTCTCAAGCGCGACGCGCAAATCCGCGTGGTCCGTGATGGCGCCGTCATCTACACCTCGAAGCTAAGTTCGCTCAAACGCTTCAAGGACGATGCCAGTGAAGTCCGCACCGGCTTTGAATGCGGCGTCGGCATAGCCAATTTCAACGAC
Organism: Acidobacteriota bacterium; assembly: GCA_003224135.1. Taxonomy (GTDB): domain Bacteria; phylum Acidobacteriota; class Terriglobia; order Acidiferrales; family UBA7541; genus Acidiferrum. The sequence continues at coordinate 11,203 of QHYO01000423.1, forward strand.
GTGAAGGTCGGCGACGTTCTCGAAGCCTTCAGCATTCAGAAGGTCAGCGGCGCCGAAGCCGCCGCGCAAGCCGGCTCCTCCGCCCGCAAATAATTTTTATCGTGATTTTCGCGCGCGCTCTTATTGGCGCGCTGAACATGTTGATTGCGAATGCCCGTTGGCCTGCTGACGCTCGAACTGCACATCGCGGATGCTCGCTCCTTGAAGGACAAGCGCCAGATTCTCCGCAGCCTCAAGGATCGTCTTCGCCGCAAGTTCAATATCGCCATCGCTGAGCTCGATTTTCACGACGTCTGGCAAAGCTCCACAGTCGGCATTGTCACGCTTTCCAATGCCGAACAGCACGTCGAAGAATCGCTGCAACACGTACTCGCCGAAGCGCATCGCATTCTCGGCCCGGTCCTGATCGACCATTCTGTCGATTTCTTGTAGCGGCGCGCGTTTCTTGTGCCCTGGACAATCGTACTTCTTGTACTTTTGAACTTTGTGCGCTGCCGCACTCTTGTACTTCGTCTTCCGGTGCGGTAAAAATCAACTGATATTGATCGCATGCTGGCCGCCATGACTACTGCCAATCACCGTCACGAACGCATCGGCGAAGAAATCGCCCACGAAATCAACGCCATGCTTGCCGGCGAACTCAAGGACCCGCGTCTTGAGATTTCCGTCGTCGTCAACGAAGTCCGCATCGCTCCCGACATGCGCCACGCCCGCGTTTTTGTCGGTGCCCGCGGCACCGAAGCGGAGCAACGTGGTGCCATCAAAGCGCTCGAACACGCGTCGAACTACATTCGCCACGAAATCCTGGAGCGTCTCCAGCTTCGCCGGATTCCCGATCTTCACTTCACACTCGATAACTCGCAGGAATACACCGAACGCATCGACCAGCTCCTCAAAGAAATGAAAAAAGGCAATCCATCCCCCAAATGACTCGTTCGGGCGCCCGCTCTTACAACGCAAACCGTTTCACTCTCTTCAACTTTCAAGCTTTGCCATTGAACTTTAAACCCATGCTCGCGGCCGTTCATTCCCCACGAGTCTCATGTCACGAGTCACAGATCACCGGCGACTGGTCGGCGGTCGTTGGTCGCTGACCCCTGGCCATGCCCCGCAAACCACAACCCGCTCCCTTCGACGGCGCGATCGTTATCGACAAGCCACAGGGAAAAACTTCGCATGACATCGTTGACGCCGTTCGCCATCTCGCCGGATTCCGCCAGGTTGGCCATCTCGGCACGCTCGATCCGCTCGCCACCGGTGTGCTCGTCCTTTTGCTCGGACGTGCCACGCGCTTCGTTCAGTTTTATTCCGGCCGTCGCAAACGCTACACCGCAGGCTTCCGTTTTGGCTTCGCCACCGATACCTACGATTCAGAAGGCCAGGCGCAAGGTCCGGACACCGCCCCGGCGCTCGACAGCGCCACGCTCGAAAAATTTGCCAACGAACGTGTTGGC
>QHYO01000424.1 GCA_003224135.1 Acidobacteriota bacterium
GTGGGCAGACGAACACGATCTGGAAAAATTTGCGCTGACTCCTACGGCGACACGAGTGATCCGAAAAGCGTTTTCCATGGCGCGCGGAAGGAAATAAAGGCCGAGGCGCGCGTGGCAGTCGCCTCACGGAGCGCGGGTAATTTCAATATTGCCGTTCGAGTTCTGCAAACCCAGAGCGCAGGTCCCGTTGCCGATTGTGCCGTTAAGGGAATCGCCCGACATGGTGCCGGTGGCAGTGATCGGCAATTCGCTATTGATGTGGCCGAAGGATGTGCGGGCACTGACTTTGTAGCCGCCATTGGCGGGAACGCGAACGGCGATGTGTGAAAAGGAAGTTTTTAGAATGATATCTTTGCAGCTGGAGCTGGAAGCGGCGATGACATCGATGGCGCCGTTCTGATTGTTCACAACAATCTTTCCGCTGATATTTTCCAGAGTCACCCCGGAAAACGAGGTGTCAACGCTTGCGTCACCTTCGATGGCTCTTGCACTGACCGCGCCGTTGGAATCCTGCGCGGTGAATCTTCCTTTAACGTTTTCGACGTGGACGGAACCAAAAGAAGTTTTCGCGTAAACGTCGCCTTCGATGTTGCTCAGTTCGATCGCGCCGTTGCCGGTGACGATGTTGGCGCCTTTATAGAGACGGGCACCATTCACGGAACCGAAACTTGTAGTAGCGGAAACAAATCCACGCGTTTCATTAAAGTGCACCGAGCCGTTGTTGTTGTTGACAGCGAGGTTTCCGCCGATGCGCGCGGCTTCGACTGCGCCAAAGCTGGTTTTCAATTCGGCGTTTCCAGTGACGTCCGACACATCGATTTTCCCGTTGCTGTTTGAGATAGAGAGATTTCCGGTAACGTTGCGGGCCGTGACTTCGCCGAAGGAATTGTTGATCGTGGAATTTCCGCTGGCAGCGGAGAGAGAAACGGCGCCATTGCCGCCGGAAATCACGGCTGGACCGCTGATTTGAGAGACTTCGATTTCGCCGAAGCGGTTGCGGACTTCGAGAGCGCCCTTTACGTCCGAGACGCTGACGGCGCCGTTGCTGTTGACGATGGAGCAATTACCCGACGCGCTCGAGAGCTCGATTCGGCCGAAGGAATTGACGAGTTTGGCTGCGCCGGCATCACGAACGGTTAAGACTCCATGGCCGTTTTCAATTTGCGACCATCCGCGAACGCCAGAGACATCCGCATTGCCAAAATCATTATGCAGCCAGAGTGGAGCGTCCGCGGGCATGGTGACGTCGTAGTCCACGGAGTAGGAAGTGCGGCCGCCGATTCTAACGATGGGGAATTTGGTTTCAGGGTAGACGGTGCGGACGTGAATGCCATCACTGGCTTCACGCACTTCAATCTGGATTTTTTGCGCGAAGTCCTGTGCTTCCGCGTTCGAACGGGCCTGCACATGTATCTTCGCCGAGATTTTCAGTTCACGGCCGGAATTGCCGCGGATGTGAACTTGGCCCATGCGATGATCGAGGCTGAGCCCCTGCTTGCCGGACAGCGTAGCGGTTTTCTCAAAGTCGCGCGTCACCTCTTCTTGAGCGGGATCGCTCGCGACAGCGGGGACAGACGAGGCGAGGAGCAGAACGGCTGAGAGAAACCAGGCGCTGCTCTTGTAGGGCGTTCTGCCTGAACGGCTGGGAACTGGCGGATTCACTGTTTTGCCTCCAAAACTTGTTCGAGCGTGTCTTGTTTTTGCTGGTACATCGCGAGGAGCTGTCGACGCAGGTGCCCGTTGGCGGGATTCACTCCGGCCTGGGATTTCAAATCGGCGATGGCGCTATCGAGAACCAGAAGTTTTTCGCGATAGTTGGCCATGAGTGGAGCCGAAGAATTTAGGAGTTGCGGGCGCGTCTGCGCATCAAGCTTGTCAATGGCGCGTTCGTAGGCGGCTTCAGCATTCTCGACCTCTCTTACGGTGGTGTCCTTCAGGAGAGCGGCCTGATCATCCTGGATGACGCGCGTCTTCGGTTTGACGATGGCCCAGATCGCGAAGCTAGTGAAAGCGATCAGAAGCAGAGCGGCGGCGGCATCTTGCCATTCGAGTGAGCCAAGATTCCATGTTCTCAAAAGGCGTTGCCACCAGGAATCTTTTGATGCGGCAGATTGCTGCGACAGAGCTTGTTCTATTCGCGGCCAGAGAGAAGGAGAATCCCACTCCTCATGGAGTTCAGTAGCGGCCACGGAGAGATTTTTCCATGCGCGGAGTTCCTCGCCGCATACGGCACAGTTGGCGGCGTGAGTCTCGAGCGCGGTCCATTCTTCGGGTGTGCCATCGAGGAAGATTCGTTCGCGATCGTCACACGTAATGATCATAAAGATTACCTTGCCTCCGAGGCGCTGCTGCGCGGCGCTTCGAGCGACTGGCGAAGATTTTTCTTCGCCTGAAAAAGCGTGTTCTTGGAGGCGGTTTCGCTGATGTCCAAAATCGACGCAATTTCGGAATGGCGAAAGCCTTCGACTTCATACAAAAGAAAAACGTCGCGCTGGTGGCGGGTCAATTGAGCAAGGGCGCGCTCGAGAGCGATTCGCAACGAAGGATGCGCGGAAGCTGCGCGGGGTTCGGGGCGAGGGGATTCGTCCGGCTCTTCGTGCGCGACTTCCCTTTTGCGCATGCGACTGCGACGCGCGTCGTAGCAGGTATTGATTAGAATCCGGAAAGACCAGGTGGCGAAGCTCGATTGGCCGCGGAAGCTCGCAATGCTGCGCTGAATTTTAAGGAAAGTGTCCTGGACGGCGTCTTCGGCGTCGCTGGTTGTGCCGAGAAGATTGCGGGCGATGCCCTTCATGCGCGAGCCGTGGAGGTGATAGAGACGTTCAAAGGCGCGCAGGTCGCCGGCCTGGCAGGCTGCGGCTAGACTAGCGTCGTCCGCCCCAAGCGTGGACAAATCGGCGGCAGGTGAGGAGGCACCCTGTTCGAACCCCGATGGCGTCAATCGCGTCCCTCCGTGGTGCATCCCCCGGCAGTGGGGATTATTCTGGCGCAGGGTTTCTACGCATAACTTCGTCAGCTTGGGGCTCCTAAAACAAGGCCCGAAACCCTGAGACCTGGGAGAGATTCTAGCTTCCCAGGGCAGCGCAAGTCGCATCGTTCCCATCTGCGTCTCCTCTAGGTATAGACGACGCAGGCGAGGGGAATGTCAGGGC
>QHYO01000048.1:0-1671 GCA_003224135.1 Acidobacteriota bacterium
CGCGCCGCGCAGCTTCTTAATTGCCGTCCTTACCCGCGTACGGTTGGCGCGGTTTACTTCCGCACGTTGACGAGATTGCGCCGCACGCTTTAAAACTGACTTTTTCTTCTTCTTTATTTTGGTAGCCTGTCCTTGGGCCATCTAGCTAGCGCTCCTTTTGCGTATCGCTCAAACATGTAAGTTTAGGGGACGCTTGCAGGTCTGTCAAATAGACCCTTGCAAGCCAATTTAAATTGACTCTGACAAAAAACGTCGACACAAGCTTGGCCGGGCCGCGCCCAGGGCGGAAATCCGACAAGCGCGACGAATTATTGCTGCTCATCAATTCGCGCCATCCAATTTTGACCATCGAGACGCCGGAAGAAGAGCGTGTCGAACAGTTGTTGCTCGAGGTGGCTACGCAACTGGCCGTTCCTCTGTTTACTTGGAGCGTTACTACTGGCCTTGCGCGTTACCACGGAGCTCCGATTTATAACTCCGAAACGCCCGAAGCCGCTCTTTCCAACATGGCAGTTGTTGAAGGCGACGGAATTTTCCTTTTGAAAGATTTTGCACGCTACTGCGAAAACGATAAAGTTTGCCGCCGGCTGCGCGAACTCGCGGAACGATTTCGGACCGCGCGGCGCTCCATTGTGATTACCGCAGGTTCGATTCATCTACCGCCTGAACTCGACGGCGATGCGGCGCCGTTTGCGCTCGGGCTTCCATCGGTCGAAGAACTTCTTACCGGTGTCAAACAAACGCTCGCGGAATTGAATCGTGAGAACCATGTTCCTGTGGCGCTCGACATCGCCGGCATACAGCAGATCGCGAAGAATCTGTCGGGTCTGCCATATGCGGAAGCTATGCGTACGTTGCGACTGTGCGTTTTGTCACAAGGCAAAGCTGACGCGCCGCTTCTGGACGCCGTGCTCGACGCGAAAAGGGAAGTGCTGCGTGGAGACGGTCTTCTGGAAACCGTCCGCAGAGATGCGTCGTTTGCCGATATTGCCGGTCTGCAGCGTCTCCGCGAATGGCTCGGCAAGCGAAAAAGTGCGTTGACTCCAGAAGGCCAGAAATTCGGCCTAGTTCCTCCAAAAGGAATTCTGATTACGGGAGTACAGGGATGCGGCAAGAGTCTTGCCGCCAAAGCCGTTGCCGGCGAATGGGGATTCGAGCTTGCGCGGCTCGATGCCGGAGCGCTCTACGATAAATTTATCGGCGAGAGCGAAAAGCGTCTGCGCAAAGCTTTGGATCTTGCGCAAAAGATGGCGCCGCTGGTTTTGTGGATTGATGAAATTGAAAAGGCGTTCGCTTCTGCCGGTTCTAGCGGCGACGCGGACGCTGGACTGTCGCAGCGATTGCTCGCGACACTTTTAACGTGGATGCAGGATCGTGAAAGCGGCGTCTTCCTGGCCGCGACGTCGAACAACATTTCCGCTCTGCCGCCGGAAATGCTTCGCAAAGGCCGATTCGACGAAATATTCTTTGTGGATTTACCAAACCCGACGACCCGTGAGGCACTGTTTGCCTTACACCTGAAAAAGCGTGGCAGGGATTCGGATAGGTTTGATTTGCAAAAACTTTCAGCGGCGAGCAACGGTTTTTCTGGCGCTGAAATCGAGCAAGCAATCGCCTCTGGTCTATATACGGCGTTTGCAGCCAAGCAGCAATTGACTACTGACATTCTTC
>QHYO01000048.1:1848-2585 GCA_003224135.1 Acidobacteriota bacterium
TTTCAGAGTGCCTTTTGGGAGGCTTGCATGCGCATTCCCGTTCCACTTTCGGCGGTCGCGTTAATTTGCCTGAGTTCGTTTTCTGCACTGTGTAGTGCACAGGCGCCGGACATTACGCCGTTATCAAAACAAGTCGCTCGGCTCGAAGAGACCGTCGCGAGAAACGCAAAAAACCTGCAAGATTGGCCGAATCTTGCTCGGTACCGCGACGCGAACGCAGCCGCTGCTGTACCCGTTGCGGGAGAATCGCGCGTCGTGTTTATGGGAGACTCCATCACCGACATGTGGCCCGAGCCACGCTTCGGTGAGTTTTTTCCGGGCAAACCCTACATCGGCCGCGGAATTAGCGGTCAAACCACGCCGCAAATGCTGATCCGCTTTCGGCCAGACGTGATTGCGTTAAAGCCGCGGGTCGTCGTGATTCTTGCCGGAACAAATGACATCGCGGGAAATACTGGGCCCATGTCTCTCGAGGAAATCGAAGGCAATCTCGCGTCGATGTCGGAACTGGCGCACGTGAATGGAATTCGTGTAGTGCTGTCATCGGTTTTGCCCGTGTATGACGGCGGCCATGCAACTGATGGAACACCACTGTTGATGACAGATCGGCGCCCGCCGGAAAGAATAATGGCTCTGAATGAATGGATCAAAAGTTACGCCTCGCACCACGGCGACACTTATCTCAACTATTTTTCAGCGATGGTCGACGATCGCGGCTTTCTGAAAAAAGATCTGAG
>QHYO01000426.1 GCA_003224135.1 Acidobacteriota bacterium
CCTGGAATTCTCACCGTAGCCGAAGAGTCCACTGCCTGGCCAGGCGTCTCTCGCCCCACGTATCTCGGCGGGCTCGGCTTCAGCCTCAAATGGAACATGGGCTGGATGAACGACACCCTGAAATATTTTTCAGCCAATCCCATCTACCGAAAGTATGAACACAACAAAATCACATTCTCGCTAGTCTACGCATTCAGTGAAAATTTTGTCCTTCCCTTTTCCCACGACGAAGTCGTTCACGGCAAGAATTCTTTAATCCACAAAATGCCCGGCGATATGTGGCAGCAGTTCGCCAATCTCCGCCTGCTCTATGCATATCAGTACGCGCATCCCGGCAAGAAACTCCTCTTCATGGGCCAGGAATTTGCCCAGCGCGATGAGTGGAGCGAAGCGCGCAGCCTCGATTGGCATCTCCTTCAATGGGATTCGCACCGCGGAATCCAAAAGCTCATCACCGATCTCAACCACGTCTTCGCCTCCGAACCCGCGCTCCATCAAGTCGATTTCCACTGGCAAGGCTTTGAATGGATCGATTGCAACGACGGCGACAACAGCGTCCTCTCCTTTATTCGCTATGGCAAATCACAGGACGACCTCATCGTCGTGGTCATGAACGCCACTCCTGTCGTCCGTGAAGGCTACATCGTCGGCGTCCCCCGCGCTGGCTTCTACAAAGAAATTCTTAACACCGACGCCGCTCACTACGGCGGCTCCAACCTCGGCAACATCGGCGGTCAAGCCGCGGCCAACGACCCTCGCCAAGGCCGCCCTTTCTCCCTCTGCCTAACGCTTCCTCCCTTGGCGGTCATCTACCTCAAACGGACTCCGGCGCCATAGGGGCGCAACCAGCCAAGGCCGTTTTGATGTGGCCTACGTGTGGCGCGATCATAAGCGGATAACGATAGGACCAGAGGCAGGCTGGGGCAAAAAGCGCGACTACGGCGCACGCATAGTGCAAAGCCGAAGATCGGCGTCGTAACCTCATCCCCGTTATGAGTTATAAAATACGACGTTCGAGCTCCGCCCAGGTCGCTCTAGGTCACCGGCCACCACGACGGGATTAACTCTCCCGCAACCAACCGCTTGTCTCGCGCACATTCCCTCTCGCCGCGCGCGTAACATGAGATTAGGAAATGCCCATGGTCTCTGGTACCTCCAAATCCTTCTCCCTCCACGTCCGCTGTCCTTATGGCGATCACGATGACTGGATCATTCTGGGGGGCCGCCTGGAAACCCTCGAGCAGCTTCTCGCCGCTCCCTGCGCTTTTGAGTGCCCCACTCACGGTGTTCAGATGGAGTACCCACTCGAAGGTGTCGAAAAACAACCATCGTCTCCTGGACCTCAAAAGCGCTCGCCACTGTTTTCTCCAGGCGCATCAAAAAAGCCCAGGCGGTCAAGCGACCGCAAAGCCTTCTACGTCCCGGTTGTCGTTTATGGCTGGAGCAAAGCTTTGGGTTCCTTCCACGAGGACACCACCACGATCCTGTTCAACGCCAGCGGCGCGCTGGTCAGGCTCGCCACTCCCGTCGATCTTGGAGAAAGCCTTTTTCTCGTCAGCAAGCTCACTCGAGAAGAACAAGAGGTCCGCGTCGTCTTCAAAGAGCCTCATCTACGAAGCGGTTACGAGGTAGGTCTCGCGTTCTCTAAGCCCGTCCCGAACTTTTGGCGGAAGACGCGGCGCAGCCAGCGCGCCCGCGAAGCGCTCCGCGTTTTTGTTCGCGGTAAAGACCGCAGCGGCAATCCATTTTCCCAAAGCTCCTACACGTTGGACATTAGCGAAGACGGAGCCCGTCTCGATGGCGTGGCCTATCTCACTACGCCAGGCGAGGTCATTGAAGTAAAACGCCGCTGGCACGGTAAAGCTCGCTTCCGAGTCGCGTGGATCGGCCAAATCGGCACCTCTGAGTCGAACCAGGTCGGCATTTGCACCATGGATTCCGGCAAGCTGCCCTGGCGAATCAAAGCCTCCGAGCCATCTAAATCCGGGAAGCGCTCCTAGGGATTCACGCACACAGCCCCGATTGGACGCGAATTTCCCGCTTCGTTACACTCAATGGCGTGCCTGAAAACTCCACAGCCGAGCAGAATCTCCGCGAGACGGCGAACATTCCTGAGCCGAACCGCGTCGAATCACTCTCTTCGCGCCTGAAATTATTAGGTTGGTCGGGAATTCTTTTCGCGATCCTGCAAAGCGCGTGCACGGCAGTCATCGCCATCAGCGGAGTTCGCGTAGCCATCGGTCTTGGCGCGCTCGCCGCGGCCGCAGGCATTCACGCCCCCGCCAAGGGTTTTCATCAGGACGCCATCCGCATACCGATGATGCTCGTGGCGCTGGTCGGCTCCCTTCTCAATCTTTTTGTGATTTGGAAAATTCGCAACTTGCGGAGCAAGCCCGCGTCGCAGTGGCGCCAAAAACCAGTCGCATCACGAAAACTAAATTCCGAGCGCATTCAAATCGTGCTTTCCATTCTCACTCTGGTCCTGCTCGCAGCCGAATGGATCACTCACCCCATGATCCACCGCGTCCCCTGACCGAACTCTTTCACGCTTACGCTTTTGCACTCTTATACTCTTCAACCTGTTGTCGGCGCATTCGTTTCGTCCGCCAATTCCCTCGCCAATCGCTCGTGCAATCTTTCGCTATACCCAACAGGCAATTCAAACGTGCGGTCATCCCCTGTCAGCACCAGAATATTTCGCGTCGAATCCAGAATCGCCGAACAAATCTCACAATGCTCGAGGTGACGTTCAATCTCCTCGCGCAGCTCCGGCGGCACGCTGTCGTCAATGTAGTCGGAGATGTATGCCCAAACGTGCTTGCAGTTCAGTTCCATGGCATCCTCCTCCAAAATTCCTTTTTCGCTCTAGCCGTCGTTTTCAAATAGGGTGCCAGCCGCTTCTGCAGCATCATGCGCGCGCGGTGCAGCCTCACCTTCACCATGTTCTCGTTGATGTGCAGCGCCGCGGCGGTCTCCGCCACATTCAGCTCCTCCAGATCGCGAAGCGTGACAATCTGGCGATAAATTCCCGGCAACTCCGCAACCGCGGTTCGCAGCGTCTCGCGTAGCTCCTTGCGCTCCAGCGCTTCGAGCGGAATCTCTCGCCAGTCCGTCAGCGGCGCGGGAGTAATCTGTTGATCGTCTCCCTCAATCGGCTCGTCCAGCGAATCTTCCTTGGCGCGCTTGGCCTTCCGCAATTTCTGCCGTCCTTCGTTTACCGCGATGGTGGCCAACCAGGTGCTGAACTTCGCCTCTCCCCGAAACTTGCCCAAGTGCCGGTAAGCATTTACCATCGTGTCCTGCGCGCAATCTTCCGCGTCCGTCTCATTCCTCACGATCGAAAACACCGTCATATAAACCATTCCCTCGTACGGCCGGATCAGCTCGTGAAACAGCTCCTTCTGCCCCGCCAAAATGCGCGCGATTAAGCCAGCCTCATCGCGTTCCGTCGTCGCCATTGCTTCGCCGCTCTTCAATTGTCCCCCGCTCGCACACCGGCCCAAGCTTTAGGAGTCCGTTTCTCTAGAAAGGTTACCGGGCCGCCTGAAGAATCGCCGGCCTCGCTAAGCCCCTACCAGGTCAGCCGAACCAGCGCGAGACCCTGTCGCGGCAATTCGAATCGCAGCTCGAACTTCCCTTTGTCCAGTTCCACCCATTCTGGCGATCCGTCCATCTTCAGTTTTCCCGCCACTTCCAATTCGGAATATTGTGTTCCGCTCGGTTTCTCCGGACGTCCCATCTTCTGCCATGCCGTATACGCGTTGCTGTTCTCCCGGTCGACACGAAATCGTTCCATCTTCGCTTTTTTTGCCGTCTCAGGTAGTCCCGCAATACTCAAGCTCACCGTGGCAGACGGCCCGCGAACATCTTCCTCTTGATAGTTCCAAACCAGCACTTCGACTTCCCGCTCTTTGCGAGTTGCAAACCCGTTTATCCCTTCGACCTTCGCGTTTCCCGGATCCAGCACATTTTCGCTAGGCGACGCTGCGCTGCTCGTCAGCCTCACGCGCTTATTTCCCAACATCCCAAACATCCGGAATGCGTTCAGCACTGGCTTGTCGATTCCATTGGTCGCCAGTTCCCGAAAGCCTTCAAAGTACGCCTGATCTTCGAACTCATACGACCAGGTCACCAATCCCACCAAATTCACGCCGCTATTTTTCGCAAGCGCCAACGTGTCGTTCAGTGCCTCCGCGGTATAAGCCGCGTACAACTCACCATTGCGGTACGCATTTTCCGGATGATTCTTTGCCGAACACGCCGCGCACCCCTCCGGGTCCCACTCGCCCAAAATCACCGGCGTCGCGCGCCATTCGGGAAATTCCGCAATCACTTGGAATCCCTTTTGAACGGACAGGAGTTGGCGCCCCAGTCCCATCTGCACATGATCCCCTTTCCACTTGGGTGCACCTTTGGGATGGAAACTGATGAAGCTTAGCGGCGATCCCGTCTTCCCCGTCGCTTCATTGCTCCCTCTCGCGCAGTGCTCCAAAAAGGCACGAAGAAATTCCTCGGCATTCCGTCCGGCAGCGCCAGTAGTGTCCGGACCGCCGACTTTGGCTCCGGTGCGGCTCTCAAAATCCCTTCCGCCGCATAATCGTACAGCTTGAAAAATTCTTCCCTGCTTCCTCTCCAATAATCGATGTCCGGCTCGTTCCACACTTCCCACAGCCAGCTCCTTACTTCCGCCTCCCCGTACCGCTCCCGCAGGTGCCTCGTGAACTGGTAAACGAGTTCTTCCCACTTTGCGTAGTCTCTGGGCGGATACGTCCAGCCGGTGAAAACCGAACCCTTCGGAAAGTCGTGCCGATAGGGTTGCGGATGAATGGAAAGTGCCTCCGGCATGAATCCCACCTCGACCAGGGGCCTCACACCTTTTTGCCGAAACACATCGAAGATGCAGTCCACGATTTTCCAGTCATAAACCGGCTTTCCCGCCGCATCTTCGGCGTACGCGTTGGTTGATCCCCATTTGAGGGATGCCGACCCGTCTCCGCTCGTCAGCAGGTTGTGCACGCGCACATACACCGGGGTCGGACTTAACTGCCGAAGCTCCCCCAACAGCTTTTTGCCGTTTTCTCTATAGGTATAGTTTGCCTCGTCGTACCCGAAGTAGCTCCACACCGGCCGCAGCTCACCCTCACTCACCTGCGCATCGACCTGAATCACGAACGGCGCCTCTTGCTCGAGCGTCGGTGCGGGGTCACAGACCGAAACACAACAGCACAGCCCCGCCGCCAACCATCGTAGCCAGCCAATCGGTTTCATCGCGTTGAATCTCCAGTGTTTAGTTCTGAGATCCCGGCATGGCATCCGGTTCTCTGCCGCTCGAGCATCCCCTAACTCATCATTTCCGCACGGCTTCTGGAACTTTTCACGGTTCTCGCCCGTACCTATTCACAAGAATCGGTGACCACTCTAGCTTCACCGAGGAAACGGGGATATTACATCATGCACGCTCGCTCGCTGCGTTTTACCGGCCCGGCCTTGCTCTCACTCGCCACACTTTTGGCTTCCCCCGCTGTTTTCTTCGCCCAAACCAGTCCGACCACTTCATCCGCTTCAAGCAGTTCGGACCGCTGGCTACACGTTCGCGTGATCAGCACCGAATCCAAGGGCGAAACTGTCCGCGTGAATGTCCCACTGGAAATGGCGGAAAAAGTTCTTCCAGCCATCAACAAGGACCGCCTCCACAACGGAAAAGTTAGATTCGACGACCACGAAATGAACGGCGTCGACGTGAAAGCACTTCTGGACGCGGTTCGCACCTCGAAGGACGGTGAATACGTCACCGTTCAGGGCAACGACTCCGATGTTCGCGTCGCAAAGCAAGGCGGGTATATGTTCGTGCATGTCACCGAAAAACATTCCTATAACGACAAGAACGGTAAGCCTTCTGAAAAGTCGCGAGTCGAAGTGAAAATTCCCATGAAGGTTGTGGACGCGCTTTTCTCCGCAGGCAAGGATGAACTCGACATCGTTGCAGCCCTCCGCGCTCTCTCCGCTCACGGCGGCGACACGGAACTTGTCTCCGTCAAGAGCGATGAAAACACAGTTCGCGTCTGGCTCGATTCCAAGAACGTTTCCGACTAAGGTTCCGACTAAACGGCAGAGAGGAAAAGCAGATGATGATACTCGCTAAACTTGGTCTTGGCGTCGCCAGCACCATCGTGTTCGCAAGCGTCTACACGTTCCGCGAAGGCGTGATCCGCGTCGACGTCGACGAACATCGCGACGGCGGCTCCCACGTTCACTTCTGGGTCCCCGCAGCCGCCGTTCCCTTGGCCATGCGCTTCGTTCCGACGGAACATCTCCGCGAAGCGGCCAGCCATGCCTCCGAATTTATGCCGCTCGTTCAGATTGTTACGAAAGAACTTCGTCGCTATCCCGACACCACTTTCGTTGACGTCGAAGACGGTGACGATCACGTCCGGGTCAGCACGGTGGGCACCAAGTTGCAAATCGACGTCGTAAATCCGCAAGAAAACGTGCACGTCGCAGTGCCCTTGACGACCGTAAACGACGTTGCCGCACAACTTGCAGCCAACGCGCCCGGAATCTAGCTCACCCCGGATCCGCTCAGTCTCGGTAACAAGACGGGGAAGCTGGTGCTTCCCCCGTTTCGTATTTCTCGCATCGTGTTTCGAGTTTCGTATTCGTATTTCAACTGCTTCGGATTCACTCTTCTTTGGCCGGCTGAAAATAAATCTCCTCAAACATCGAGTTCTTCTGCCATCCCGCCCGCTGCAATATGCCTCTCCCGTTTTCCACCATGCTCGGGTGCCCGCAAAGGTACACAGTCGTATCCTGCGGCGTTAATCCCCACAGATCCGTGTACTTGCGAATCAAATCGTCCACACGCCCGGTTTCGCCGCGCCACTCGGCGTCCTCCCACGGACGGCTTACCGTCGTCACGTATCTCAGCCATGGGGCCTCTGCCGCATATTTTTCCATCTCGTCGCGATACCCGAATTCCCAGGACCGGCTTCCGCCTTGTAGGCAGTAGAGCTTATGGTTTCCCGGCATCGGCGAATCACCGGACTTCCAGTCCTTATAAAGCGTTCTGGCGTAGCTCACAAATGGAGCAAGACCAGTCACCGTGGCAAGCAACAGGTGATTCGTCCTTCCACTGCGCAAATCGAGAGTGAATCTTCCTTTGGCGATTTTTCGGCAGTATAGCTTGTCGCCTACCCGCAGTTTGTAGAGCTTCGGCGTCAATTCGCCCTGTGGCACCAGCTCCAGAAAGAACTCCAATCCCTCTTCATATGGCGAGGACACAATCGAGTACGCCCGCTCGATTCTTTTTCCTTCGTGATCCACGCCCAACGTCGCGTATTGTCCGGCCAAAAATTTGAACGGTCCTCCCGGGTCAACCTTCACCAGCCAAAGATCTTCGGACAGTTCCCGCCGCTCCAGAATCGTTGCTTCGTAGTGCTTCTCAGCCGCTGGCGACATGCGAATTTCGCTCATCCATCCTCTCGCTCAACCGCAAAAACTTTGGGCGGAGCATCCTGCGCCCCGCCCCAAATTCTATCGCATTCGCTCTGCTTTTCTCTTGCGCACAGCCATTCAAGGTTTCTTTCCCATCTGCTGTCTCATCATTTGAGGATCGAACTTCACCGGCGTGCCGTTTATATGGCTCTTCACGTCGGTAATGACTTTCGTCAGTACCATCGTTTCGCCATTGTCCACGGACTTAACCATTCCCATCGGCGATACC
>QHYO01000433.1 GCA_003224135.1 Acidobacteriota bacterium
AGGAAGATGATTTACATTCGCCAACGCTGTTCGGTTTCTTGTGGTCGCACGTGGGCTGGATCATTTCCGACAAATACGAAGACACACGCCTCAACTACATCGCGGATTTCGCGAAGTATCCAGAGCTACGGTGGCTCAACAAGTATCATGTGGTGCCGCCAGCGACACTCGGCGTGGTGATCTGGCTGATCGGCGGATGGCCTCTGTTTGTCTGGGCCTTTTGCTTGAGCACGACGCTGCTCTGGCACGATACATTTACGATTAATTCTCTCTCGCACCTGTTCGGCACGCGACGGTATGAGACGACCGACACCAGCAAGAACAATTGGCTACTAGCGATCCTGACGCTCGGTGAAGGCTGGCACAACAATCATCACCATTTCATGGCGTCAGCACGACAGGGATTCTTTTGGTGGGAGATCGACATTACGTACTACACGCTGAAACTCCTGAGCTGGGTGGGACTAGTCTGGGACTTGCGCAAAGTTCCCGCGCACATGTTGGCCGAAGAGCAAGAACTGGCAGCGTAAGAAATCCCTGCAAGCCCGTTTTCTGACAAGTTTTTCCAATCAGCGCAAATCTCGGCCGAGATGTCCGCCAAATCACGTCGTTTCTTGCAATGCGCCAAGCAACCGGCAAGCCAATATGTCGGTTGCGGGGCACAGGCGAATGCGGGAAAATTGTTCTCCGGCAAGTTCGTAATTGGCAACCGAGGTTCCGAGACATGAGCGAAGGTCCCTTTAAGACATTGATCGGTGAACTGACTCCCCCGATGCGGTTGATGATGACGCCGGGGCCGTCCTCGATCGATCCGCGCGTTTACCGTGCGCTTGCTGCGCCGGTTGTGGGGCACCTAGATCCGTGGTTCAAAACCTGCATGGATGAGACGCAGATCCTGATGAGGCAGGTTTTTCAAACCGAGAATCGCGTGACCATGCCGCTGTCTGCATCTGGTTCGGGTGGGATCGAAGCGGCGGTGCTAAACACGCTTGAAGAAGGCGACGAAGCCATCGTCTGTGTGAACGGCTGGTTTTCTGAGCGCATGTACGAGATTGCTCTTCGTTCTCCCGCGAAAATCACGAAACTGGAAGTCCCCTACGGCAGGGCGGTTGACCCGCAAGATGTTCGCAAAGCAGGTGCGGGGAAAAAAATCAAAATTGTTGGCTTGGCCCACGGCGAAACATCTTCCGGCGTGGTCACAGCGCTGGACCCTTTTCGCAAGGTCGCCGATGAACTGGGCGCATTGCTGATTGTGGACACGGTGGCTTCGCTGGCTGCCGAGCCCTTGAACGTGGACAAACAGAGGCTGGATATCGTATTCAGTGGCTCGCAGAAAGCGCTCAGCGCACCGCCGGGGAGGTCTCCCATCACGGTGAGTCCGCGTACCGAAGAGGTTTTGCGGAACCGCAAGAAAAAAGTGCAGAGCTGGTATTTTGATTTGACCACGGCGATGAACTACTGGGGCAAAGACCGTTTGTACCACCACACGCCGCCGATTTCGCTGATCTATGCACTGCGCGAAGCGATGCGTCTTACGATGGAAGAAGGCTTGCAGGTTCGCTGGGAGCGCCATCGCGTGAACCAGCAAGCGCTGATTGCCGGCGTCGAGGCTATGGGACTTGAGCTCCTGGTCAAAAATCCGAAGGAGCGGCTGGTCACCGTGACCCCGGTGATGATCCCCGCGAGCATCGATGACGCACAGTTCCGCAACCAGTTGCTTGATGAATTCAACATCGAGATCGCCGGCGGTATCGGCCCATTGAAAGCAAAGATCTGGCGGCTGGGCCTGATGGGATATTGCGCGCAGAAGGCCAACGTGCTGCTCTTGCTTGCAGCCATGGAGAAGGTGCTGGTCGATCAGGGAGCTCGCATCCAGGCAGGGGCGGGTGTGGGCGCCGCTATACGCAGCTACGCGGGAGCCGAAGCCGCTGTTGCGACGAAAGCTTGAGGCAACGATGGGAATCCTAGTTCAAGCGACAAAAAAACAAGGAGCAAGCGTGCCGACATTTCCAGTTTTGGCCAACAACGGGGCGATGAGCCAGTTTGTCGGTGCATTTGAGGTCGTCTCGAAACTGACAGGGAGGGTCTACCAATGCCGCTTTTCGCATATGTGGAACGGTATCGCGACGCGCCACAGCGACACGATCGACACAAAGTTTTTTGTTGATGGCGAGGCGTTGGTGGTCGGACTTTCTCACGTCGGGTTTGTAAAGTTCCGTGAAAAGACAGGACGCGACCTGACGGACCGTGAAGCAAGCTTTATCGCGGCGGAATATTTGAAAGAGCGCCTGGAAGAAGAGGACGAGAGAACACTGTACGACGTCACGGGCGAAGATGTGATACGGCTGATCGGACAGATTGGAATCAAATAGCGTCGAACTCGCGATAACGACGGATGTCCCGGCAATTTGCAAGGACATTTTTATTTTCGGAGTTGCGCGGGCTACGGCAATGGCAACTGTTCGGGCAGCGGCTCTGCGTGAAAGCCTTCCAGTTGTGGGTGCCGGAGCCCGTCACGCCTTATGAAGTGAATCACGAGCAGCATCAGCAGCCCGCCACAAACAAGAACGCCAACCGAAATTTCGAGTCCTACTTGGAGATCGCGAAGGTCGGAGACTTTTCCGATGATTTGTGGACCAAGACCCCCAAGCAGCTGCGTGACAAACATGTAGATGCCCACCGAAGTGGCATGCGCCCGCCGGGGCATCATGTCGTGAATCACGGCTGTCACGGGCCCGTGGTACCAGGACATAAAAAATCCGGCCATAAAGAGTCCCGTCAGCACGGCCCACTTTTCATCCGAAAGAATGGCAAACAGAAGAAAGGGCGTGGCCACCAGCAAAGCGCCGCCGATCGCGGTCAGCCTTCCGTGTGGAGAGCGCCGCTGGAGACGGTCGGCGACGTAGCCTCCTGTGAGGACGCCGAGTACCGAGGAAATCAACGCAATCGCCGCCAGCGACACGGCAGCTTCCCGCAAGCTGAAATCCTTGTAGTTCACCGCGAAGTCCAGTCCCCATGTGAGAAGCGACACGCTGGAGAATGTGATGCACGTGCCTGCGGCGAGCATCGCGACGAACGCCGGTACGCTCAGCAGCTTAAAAAAGGGCACGACTTCAGTGCGTGGCCCGCGTGGCGGATCTTCAATCCACAAAATCGCAAGACCGGGCAACAAACCCGCCAGGGCAG
>QHYO01000018.1:0-1686 GCA_003224135.1 Acidobacteriota bacterium
TAGCCGGTTGCTCTCTTCAGCGACAAGGACGGATCGACTCGTGGTTTCCATCCGCGCGGCCCACACGGCCTTCGTTCGAGCTCTTGGGCTAAGTTTCGCTTTTCATTTCGGAAACAGGATCTGACCGATTGCGCGGCAAGCGGGCCGTTCCTGGTCATTCAGGCAGGAAGCGTCATGAATCTGGACATTGCCCCCCGAGCTCCGAAAGACGATGGGGAGCACGCGGCCGACTTCCGCCATTCGGGCAGCGAAGCGATCCGGGTGGGGTTCCAAATTAAAATCGTCAGTTGTGGTCATCCAATAGCGCACACCGACATGCCGGGGCGCGTCACAGATGTGTGCGAGGTCGTCCTTCTCGCTTTTTAGGTCTTCTGCATAGAACGCCTGTGGCAATGTCGCAATCGGCCGCAGACTCTGCCGACCCGTGTATAGGTAAAGGACGACGTCTTTCCATGCCGCCACGCGATCCCCTGGACTGGTGTGATCTCGAATCCATCGGTAAGCCTCTTTCCGTTCTTCGAGAGCCGCTGCTTGAGAATCAGCGGCGACTCGCCGCGCGCGCGGATCCCGAACAACAGAATTCCAAGCGGCCATACCGAAAATGCAGAAAAGGAAACACGCCGGCACACTCGCAGAAATGCGCTCTCCGATGGGTGTGCCGGGACGAAGTCTCTTGATCACCAGCGCGCCGATTCGACGAATCTCGCACCAAAGACCAGATAAAAGCACTGGGATGAATGGCAGCAGAAACCGCTCAGGCTGAGGATATGGCCACACTAGGATTACGCAGCCATAAAAAAGCATGGTGAAGGTGACTAGCTTCCATTCCGAATGTCGCGATTGGCGCAGCAGTCCAACCCACATCGGAAAGGAGAGCACCATGGCCGCGTAGGCGCCGATTTTCCCGAATGTTCCAACAAGGATTGGGCCGGGAGATGACACCAAGACAAAAAGG
Source organism: Acidobacteriota bacterium (assembly GCA_003224135.1). Classification (GTDB taxonomy): domain Bacteria; phylum Acidobacteriota; class Terriglobia; order Acidiferrales; family UBA7541; genus Acidiferrum. The sequence goes on from QHYO01000018.1 coordinate 956, forward strand.
TTTAACAACACGAGGTGGAGAAGCGCACCGAAAGACGGCACTCCCATGCCCCATTGAAATTTTGCATAACTCGTATAGTAGGCGGCAACTTGGTCCCACCCGGGCTCCCCTGAGGCACCGAGACTTAAAGGGGCCACTCGGTGGAACAGAGTGGGACTCATCACCAGCAGCATCGCGAAACTCGCGGCAGCAGCGATGATCAGTGCCGGGCGAAAGGCCTTCCTAAGGATGAACGCGCAGCAGATTCCCGCAACCAGCGCGACGCCGACAGTTCTGATCCCGACCGACAAACCCGCAAGCGTGCCTATCAACACGTACATCCACGGGCTACTTCGCGTGGAGTTCGCGGACACGCAGAGCGCCAATACAGTGAGCATGCAGGCCATAAAAGGCAGATCGCTCATCACCAGCCCACTCGTCCGCAGGAATACCGGCTGAAGAGCGCAGACCGCAGTCAGGCATAGGGCCGCCGATTCCCCAATGTCAGAGAGACTGCGAAGCAAAAAAAAACCCGCGATCAGGCTCCAGCAGCCAAAAAACTCCGTGAGATGAATCGCCAGGCGAAGATTGTCAGGAAAATTCGGATTCAGCTTCCAAACGAAGGACAGCAGCCAAGAATAGGCAATCGGATACTTGGTTTCAGGCGGGCTGCCGGGAAAACTGACCAGTTTGTAGCCTTGGCCGTCCGCCAGCGCTTTGGCGGTAGTGAAGTAAATGCTGTCATCCTGAAA
>QHYO01000018.1:1804-2839 GCA_003224135.1 Acidobacteriota bacterium
GATCGTTACACTATCGTCCTCTCGACAATGCCCTGGGTTGCTATTACGGATTCGCGTTGTTCAAACCCGAGAAGAAGTAATTGCTGCACGCCCATTTCGCCAGATCCTTGTTGAATTCCGGCTTGGCATTCAAATAGCGCGCTGCCCAAAAAATCTGGTCCAGCAGATCGCGCGCATAACAGTGCGCCAGAGGAACCTTGACGTCTTCGGTCAGATATTCGACCAGGAAATCAAGAACTTCGTCATCGACGGGCAGGCCGCGCACCTGCTCAGCTTCCCGCTTGAAGATCTTCACGAACTGGTCCTTGGTCGCAAAGTCCACTTTGATCTTGTTCGGAATACGGCGCAGAAACGCCTCATCGCCTAGCTGCATAGGTTCGATGTTGGTGGAGAAGATCACCAGCGTGTCGAAGGGGATTTCGAATTTTCTGCCGCCGGGGAGGGTCAGAAATTCCACGCGGCGATCAAGTGCAGTCATCCAGCGGTTGAGCAGCTCCTGTGGCCGCATACGCTGGCGGCCGAAATCGTCCAGCACGAAGATTCCGTTGTTGGCCTTCATCTGAAGAGGAGCGGAGTAGTAGCGGGAAACGGGGTTGAACTGCAGCTCAAGCATTTCGCCGGTCAATTCGCCGCCCGTGATAACGCACGGCCGATGGCAGAGCACCCAACGGCGGTCGGAGTCTTCAATCTCGGAATCGAGCCGGCGGCGATGCACGCCCGGATCGAAAACCGTGATGATCTGGTTGTCCACCTCGACCGCATAGGGAACCCAGACGTAGTCGTTATAGATATTGGTGATCCGGTTGGCGAGGCTGGTCTTTCCAGTTCCCGGAGGCCCGTAGAGGAACATCGAAGTGCCCGAGACCACCGCCGTGCCAAGCCACAACAACATGTCATCGGTGAGCACTAGCTCTTGGAAGGCTAGTTCGAGCTGTTCAGGGCGGACTCCACTAGCTTGCACACTTTGATGTGCGATTCGACTAACATAATCTGCTAGAGACACCGGGGCCGGACCGGTGTACTGATTCAGTGACA
>QHYO01000018.1:2847-4289 GCA_003224135.1 Acidobacteriota bacterium
CCACCGCTCATGCCTTTTACTTCACAAAGGCGTTCTTTGCGGAAAAACTGAAAAATCTCTTCCACTACCCCTAAGCTCAGGCAAAGATGATCACTTAACTCGATCAAAGTCATCTCGCCGTTGAGATAAAGTACTTTCAGGGCCAGATCTTCGAGCAAACCACGACGAATTCCAGTCCGCTCAATACGGTGGGGCACCACGAGAGGCCCCTGGTTCATTTCCATCAGGAAGTCGGTCATACGCATCCAGTGTGCACGGAGGGATACACTCTCCCTTCGGGCCGCTTGCCAGACATGAATAGAGGCACATTTCGTGCCATTTCGCCCAAGAGCCAGGCCCGGCGTATCATGGACACAAGCCGCGCTGCACTTCTCCAGCTCTGGTCGTATAGCTAGCCGACCTTCCGCAGTTTTGAATGCACTAAAAATTTTTTAAGCACACTCGCTCTTGGGGCAGCGGGAGCAAGTGCTTTTCTTTGTGTTGGGATGTTGCTGGGCTCCGCTGTTTGCGCGCGAAATGCGCATGTAGTGACGACCAAGCCTCTTGATTTTATCTGGTCGATTCGTAGCATCGTGGTATGTATCTGCGACGTTGCTATCGACGCAAGGATGGCAAACGTCACGCCTATTGGGCATTGGTCGAGAGCTACCGAACCAATCGAGGTCCCCGGCAGCGCGTCGTCGCGTGGTTGGGAGTGATGGACGAGCGAGGCCGTCTGGGAGTGAAACGCTGCGCCGAGAAGAACACCGGTTATCAAACCGATTTTTTCACCAAGACGGAACCCGAATGGGTGGAAGTCGATGTGAAGCGCGTGCGCGTGGAACGCAGCCGGAAATTCGGCGGTCCTTGGCTAGGAAGAGAATTGCTGCGCCGGTTGGAACTGGATCGTTTCCTGGAAAAGACGCTACCGAACGGACGCGAGGAGATTCCCTGGTCGGCGATGGCCATGATTTTGATTCTCGGTCGGCTGTGTGAACCTTCCAGCGAACTGCATCTGGCCGAGCATCTCTACGAGGCCAGCGCGATGTCGGATCTGCTGGGTGTGCCCGAGGAGAAGGTAAACGAAGATCGCCTGTATCGAGCGCTGGACACCCTGCTGCCCCACAAGAAAGCGCTCGAGAAACTCCTGAAGGAGAAACTTGGTGAACTGTTCGATCTGGACTACGACCTGCTGCTCTACGACATCACCAGCACGTACTTCGAGGGACGAGCCGAGGGCAACCCACAAGCGCAACGGGGCTATTCGCGGGATCATCGCCCGGACTGCAAGCAGGTGAATATTGCGTTGGTGGTGAGCCGTTGCGGGATGCCGCTGGGTTATGAGGTGTTTGCCGGCAACCGCCACGATGCCACCACGCTCGAAGAGATCGTGGCGCACATGGAAGAACTCTACGGACGAGCCGGGCGAGTCTGGATTATGGACCGCGGTCTGGCGAGTGAGA
>QHYO01000018.1:4402-5103 GCA_003224135.1 Acidobacteriota bacterium
GAGAGGAAGTGTTTATCCTCTGTCGGAGCGCGGAACGCCAAGCCAAGGAACAAGCGATGCACGAACGCTTCGAGAAGCGCATCGAAGAAGGTTTACTTAAAATTGCCGCGAGCGGTAGCAAACGTCGGCAGCAATCAGGCGCCGTGGAGCGTCGCGTAGGGCGGCTGCTGGAACGAAACTCACGTGCGGCGCGGCTGTTCGAGGTGCGTGTAGAGGTGGATGCCCAGGGCTTCCCGCAACTGCGCTGGACGAAGGTGGAGAGTTGGCGGGAGTGGGCACGCCGGAGTGAAGGCTGCTACCTGTTGCGCAGCAACGTGATCGACTGGACGCCGGAGGAGCTGTGGCGCGCTTACGTGCAACTCACGGAAGCCGAGGCCGCCTTTCGCGTGCACAAGTCGGACTTACAGATCCGACCGGTATGGCACCACCGCGAGCATCGCGTAGGCGCACACATCTTGGTCTGTTTTCTGGCGTATGTGTTGTGGAAGACGCTGGCCGCCAGCTGTCGTCAGGGCGGACTCGGCGATGAGCCACGGCAAATATTTGAAGAACTCTGCGAGATCAGTTTGGTCGACGTGGTTCTGCCCACGCGCCAAGGTGTGGAGGTACGGAAGCGCTGCATCAGCCAGCCGACCGAACATCAACGGATCCTGCTACAACGGCTCGGTATGAGGCTGCCCATGGCGCTAGAACAGACACAA
>QHYO01000427.1 GCA_003224135.1 Acidobacteriota bacterium
CGACAATCGACTTCCAGACTGCCGGGTTCGAAACGGCGCTCCGCTGAAGTCCAATTTCCGAAAAGCGCGGGGCACTCGCTGAGGCTTGTACGCTGTCTCTCCCGTGTCTTCAGGTTGACGAGCAATTCACACCGAATTTATTGCGCCCTAACACTGTCAGCCTACAATCCTGCGAATCTAGCCCGTCGGAAGACATGCGAGGATCTCTATGAGAATGCTGAGAGCAGTTGTTTGCGCCGGAATATTCCTGGCCTGCGGGACAACATTTTTGGCAACGGAAGCAGCCGGCGACGACCAGACGAAGCCGGGTGGGGGCAACGCGGCAGCCATTGCCCTGGCGAAGAAATCCCCGATCGTTCAGTCCGCCTTTCAGTTTCTTCTAAGTCAGGCGGCCCGTATCCAGGATGCCACGCTGCGCAAGCAAACCCTGGACGCGCTCGGAGACCCCTGCATCCGCCATCGCGCCAACTTGAGCGAAGCGCAAAAGGATGCGATTGTCGCAACTCTAGTCTCGCAAGGGCTGGTCAATCCGACGAACGCAGCCACCATTACGGGTGGCGTCAAGGCCGGAATCTTTCCTCCCGTACTGAACGATAGCTCGGCCTGTCCCAAGCTTCCGCAGGCTTTTTTCTCGGCTCCTGGTAGTGCGTCCATCGTTGGGCATCACTCTTACCCCGGCGGGTTGGTTGTCCATGAGTCCAACAACGATGTGGCCGACGTCCACCTTGCCGACCAATACCGCCAAATCTACGGTCACGTCGGCGCAAAAGGACTTCCGACCATTGAACGCGAAAACCAGGGCCGCTTCTCTGCTCCCGAAGGCAACGGTGACACTGACATCTTTATCGATGAGGATCTCATCATCGGCGCGCCTCTCTGAAATGACTGGGCAAAGCCGATCGTTTTTCAATGGAACCGAGACGGCTCCGAATTCATCGAACTGAACTTTGGCGGCTTCGGCGTGACGGACAACAACGGCCTGGCCGGAGATTCGCGGACCGGCGGCCACCACATCATCACCATCGCGGAGGAAATGGCGCGCGGACTCAGTCCGGCGTTCGTCATCACGCAAGCGTCCGCGCGCTCAACGCCAACCAGCGGCAATGAATACAAGGTCGTGAATTGGTTGCGCGCGGGCGCCATCATCGCGCAAATCGATCCCGTGGCTGCCGGGTACCTGTCCGTCGATAAGCAGGGGAATTTCCGCCTGCCCCCTCTGCGCCAGCTAGGAAACACTGTGAACCTTAACGATGCAGGGCAGACGAACGTACTCGCTGAATACGTCCTTCACAATTTGTCAGACGCTGATTTCACATATTCGGGACCGGCGGTCGTTGCGGTCAACACGGTTTTGCAGGCGCTGGCAGCACAATTCGGCGTGAACCCGGCGGATCCGAACTACCTGCTGAATTTTCGCAACCCTGTCTTTAGCTATCTGACCGCTGAACGCCTCCTAATCATCTACTCGGAGAAGGGCAGCGACGGAGTGAAAGTGGAAGTGCAAAAACTGCGCGACGCAAGCGTAATCTAGCCCGTATGGGGGTTCGCACGCTCAAGACAAATCTGCTGGGAACGAAGCGGCTTCGGACGGCCGCTTCGTTCTTTTCTGCCTATCGCGTTTTTCCTTCGAGTTCGGCCCACCGGGCGTAGAGGGTATCCACGGCTTTTTGGGCTCGTTCCAGTTCGACGCTAGCGGCGTGGAGTTTGCTGGGGTCGCTCGCGATTTCGGGTTCGCGCAGCGCCGCTAATTTTTCCTGCAAGTTCGCTTCCGCTTCGTGGATGGTCTTTTCCATCAGTTCAAATTCGCGTGCCTCTTTGTAGGTCAGTTTTTTCCTCGAAGCTGCTTGCGAAGGATTTGCTGCGGAAGCATGCTCTTCCCGTGACGGAGCGCTTCCATTCGTGCCGCCCGGAGCGAGACCCCTGGCTCGCAGGCGCTGGTTTTGACCCTTCCATTCTTCCCATTGAAAATAATCCGCGAAACGTTCTGCGCCGCCAAATCCATCAAGCCCAAAAACAATATTGGAAACGCGGTCGAGCAGAAAACGATCGTGGGTAACGAGAACGAGCGCGCCGGAAAATTCCAGCAGGCTTTCTTCGAGAATTTCAAGCGTGGGAATATCGAGATCGTTTGTCGGTTCGTCAAGGAGAAGCACGTCGGCCGGCTGAAGCATCAATTGCGCGATCAGAACGCGCGCGCGTTCGCCGCCGGAGAGCCGGCCGACGGGACGATTGAGATCTTCTCCCGTGAACAGAAAACGCGCGGCCCACGAAGCGACGTGAATCACGCGTTCCTGGTAAATGACCGAATCGCTGTCCGGCGCGAGCGCACGCCGAAGCAAGACGTCGGGATTGAGGCGCCGGTTCTGGTCAAAATAGACGACGCGCAGATTATCGGCTTTGCGAATTTTTCCGTTTGCAGGCTGGAGTTCGCCAAGCAGCAAACGCAACAGCGTGCTTTTGCCGCTGCCGTTCGGCCCGACAAGTCCGACACGCATGCCGGACGTGATGCCGAATTGAACTTTTTCAAATAGCGCTCGCCCAGCGAAGGAAAAAACAACATCGTCGAGATGGATGAGCTGGCGCGTCTGGCGATTAGTTGCCGAAAAATTGATATTCGCTGACGTGGTGCGCGTGCGTGAATTCATGTCGGCGAGCTCGCCGATCAGTTCGTTGGCCTTGTCGATACGCGCTTTGGCTTTGCTGGTACGTGCTTTGGGACCGCGGCGAAGCCATTCGAGCTCGTTGTGCACGCGATTTTCGAGCGCGTCCTGATGCTTTTGCTGTGCGTGGAGATAGTTTTCTTTTGCTTCGAGGAACTTGCTGTAATTTCCCACAACACGGAGAAATCCGTCTTCATAGGAACGGCTCAGCTCGACCATGGCATTCGCAATATTTTCGAGAAAATAGCGGTCATGGCTGACCACGACGCAAGCGAAAGAGGCGTATTGCAGAACGGATTCGAGCCACTCAATGCCTTCAAGATCGAGATGGTTCGTGGGTTCGTCGAGCAGAAGAATGTCCGGCTCCTGCACAAGCGCCGCGGCGATTGCCAGGCGTTTGCGCCAGCCGCCTGAGAGCGAATTGGCAACAGCGTCGTGGTCTTCAAATCCGGCACGGCCAAGAACCTCCGCGGAACGTCCCGCGCGTTCGTGCTCAGGCACTTTGCCTTCGCGAAACGCTTTTTCGATCACCGAGCGAACCGTTTCGCTCGATGCAAATTCAGAAACCTGCACGACGGAACTCAAACGCGCGCGTTTGCGGTGCGCGACATCGCCCGTATCTGGCTTGACTCGTCCGGCAAGAATTTCGATCAGCGTGGACTTGCCCGAACCGTTCGGGCCTATCAGCCCAATGCGTTCGCCTTCAGACACGGTGAACGAGATGTTCTGAAAAAGAGGTGCGACGCCGTAGCGTTTAGAAAGTGACTGTGCACTAAGAATCGGTGGCAACTGTAAAAGTCTCCAGAAGGGTCTCTCTTAGAATAACAGGAGGCATCGAAGCTGCCTGCACTCCGGGCTTGTCGTATTGGCGCTATCCAAGCGAGACCAGTTGCGTTAGCCCCTAGAAGAGATGCGTCCTTTACAGCACGCGGAACGATGAAGTACAACGCTGGCATCGTTTGATTGTGCATGGTAACCGCATGCCACGGAAGCCACTCCGGATAGTGTTCGCCTGGAGGCAAAGATGTCTGATCTTGCCTGGGAAGGATTGATCGGAGTGCTGGTGGGAGGGCTTGCGAGATTCGCATTGTCCGGCAGGAATCCGGGAGGGCTGTTAGGAGCCGTCCTGGTGGGCGTGGCGGGATCGTTCCTGGCAAGTTTTGTGGGAGAGAGAATTGGTTGGTACCAGGCGGGTGACACGGCGGAATTCGTCATGTCCGCAGCGGGTGCAGTCACGTTGCTTGCGATCTTTCGGTTCCTGGCCGGAACTTCAAAACAATCGTCGCGGCGGGACGACTCTTTCGACTCGTAAGTTAGCCTTGTTTGTCGAAATGCGGCGTCTTCTAAGTACCTGCAAAATTCGCTGCGCTTGTTTGCTTCAGATGCCCGCGAACCAGGAATAACCGGCCGCGGGTTCTGAGGAGCCTCGGCCGTCGCCTACGTGTTTCAAAGAGTCGGTCAGCGTGATGCGAGAAAGATATTTGAAGCTTTTGTAGCCGAGCTGCCGGGGAACACGCAGACGAAGCGGTGCACCGTGAGGCGTAGGAAGTTCCTGCCCGTTCAATGCATAGGCAAGCGTAGTCTGCGGATGTAACGCGTCCAGCATGTCGATGCTGTCCCAAAAAGCGTCATAGGGGTACACGACTACGAATTTGGCCGTCGGGTTGACGCCAACCGAATTTAATACATGAGAAAGAGGAACGCCGGTCCATTCCGCGATGAAGGACCAGCCCTCTTCGCAAGCCTGATGAGTGATGTTGGTGCGCGAAGGAAAGCGTTTAAGTTCATCGAGCGAAAAGGAAGTGGGGCGCGCGACGAGGCCGTCGACGGTAAGACGCCAATTCGCGAACTTTTCCGCCAGCTGGCGCTGGTATGGATCGGTTTCAGGCGGCGGGCCACTCACCGGAATCACTTTTGATATCTGGCTACGATTGAATTCGCGCGCGAATGGCGCGACGACATCAGCAGCCTCTGCGCGCCATAGGTCAGAGTTTCTCCAACTCCGTAAACGCCGCCGTAGTCGGGCGGGATGAGGCCGTAGTGATTGGCAAGTTTCGCGGCGACGGCCAAGCCGGAAACTCCGGCAGCTGTGGCCAAACCGCTAGTGATCAATTTTCTCCGGGAGAGCTTATCGTTCATACGCGCTCCTTTTTGGCGATCGCATAACCGGTGATCATGGCTCGGACGCGCTTTGTGAATCCGGCAAGAATCACCATGGCGACATGGACGAGAAGAAACAGGACCAGAAGATTCGCGGCAAAAAAATGGAGGGTGCGGGCGGTTTGGTGTCCGCCGAACATGGTCACGAACTGAGGGAACACGGAGGTGATGGCAGGGGACATCGCAAAACCGCTGACGAACATGAAGGGAAACAGCACAAAAACGACAGTGATATAGGAGAGCCGCTGCA
>QHYO01000432.1 GCA_003224135.1 Acidobacteriota bacterium
GCGGACCCCGATTTCGCCCGTGCGCTCGACGACCATGTAGGACATCAAGCCATAAATTCCGACTGCGGCGAGAAGCAGTGCCAGTGCCCCAAACGCCGCCAGCAACGACATCGTGAAGCGCCGTTGCACGAGCGAATGGGAGAGAACTTCGCTCATGAAAGCAGGATTGAATAGCAGAGTGTTCTTGTCGATGGCCCTGATTTGCTCTTCGATCGCGCGGGTAAGTGCGGCCGAGCCAACTTTACTGCGTGCGATGGACGTCTCCGACAATGCCGATGATTTCCGCCCACGGCCGGTCGTCGTGGCGACCGCCGAGTTGAATGCTTTTGCCGAGCGGATTCTCGCCGGGGAAGAATTGTCGTGCGGTCATTTCGCTGATAATGGCCACGTGTTTCGTCCCGGTGGCATCTGCCTCGCTAAACAAACGTCCCCGCAACAGCGGAATCTCGAGCGCGCGGAAATAGTCCGGGCTCACGATGTAACGGTCGACGGAAGGAACTTGCGGATCCGGAACCCGGCGATCCTGAATGACAAATCCGGCTTGGTCGAGAGCGCCAAAACTTCCGGAAATCGGAAGTGTGCTGACCAGCGCAGCCGACTCGACACCGGGGATGTTGCGGATACGGTCGATCGCTTCGGTCTGCGCGCGCACCGCGGCATTGTCGTCGTCGTACTTCTTGGCGATGAATTTAAGATTTACCTCGTACAGATTCTGCGCATTGAATCCGGGATTAACGTTAGAAACCCGCACGAAGCTCTTCAACAGTAGGCCAGAAGCGAGAGTGAGAACGAAAGCCAGACAAACTTGTGACGATACAAGCAGGCCGCGAATGCGGCTTCGCGACCTGCCCCTCACAGTGCGGGACGATTGCTCGAGCGCGTCCCGGTGATCCGCTCGTAAAGTCTCCACCGCCGGCAACAGTCCGATCAACAGCCCCGTCACAGTGGTTATACCAAGAGCAAAAAACAAAATCGTGGGATCGAAATGGATGCCGTTCAAGCGCGGAATCTCGTCCGGAGCCCACTTCAGCAGAAGCCGCGTTCCCCACAGCGCCAAAAACACTCCGCCAATCGCAGCGTGCAAGCTGAGGATAATACTCTCGGTCAAAAGTTGGCGCACGATTCGCAATCGCGAGGCGCCCAGAACTGCTTGCGCCAGGAGCAGGTTTGCGACATTCGCACACGCGATCAAAAGCACCAAACCGGTAGCGCCAAACAAAAGCCAGAGTGCTATTTTTATTTTGCCGTACCAGCTTTCACGCAACGGCACAATCACGATCGTGGCGTCGGGCGGATAATCCTTCGGAAACTCACGCGCCAGCTGGGAAGAAATCGCATTCATCTCCGCACGCGCCTGGCTGAGAGGAATACCATCGTTCAATCGCGCGATGGCGTGAAGATGCTGCCAGCTTCGACCCGCTTCCGGTAGTGACAAGTCGTATCCGAGAGGTGCCCACACATCCGGTGGGCTGCCAGCATCTGTAAACGACAACGGCTCGAAGCTTTGCGGAAGGACGCCTACGATCTCGAAGGAAACCTGGTCGAGCAAGATTGTTTGGCCGACAACATTTGGGTTTCCGCCAAAACGCCGGAGCCAGTAGGGATGGCTGAGCAGCACAACATGCCAGCGGTCAGGGCGATCCTCCTCGGGCAGAAATCCACGCCCGAGGAAGGGAGAAACGCCGAGTGCATCCATGAAATTCCGGGTGACCCGCAAACCGAAAACCATTTCAGGGGCGCCGCCGTCCGATGACGATGGCGTCCATCCGCGGAACAGGGCGATGTGCTCGAAGGATCGCGTGCGGCCTTTCCAATCCTCAACCTCGCCATAGGAAACATTCGTCGGATTCAGCGTTTGTGAGTCACCGCGCGCGAGAGTTACCAGGCGGTCTGGCTCGAAGTACGGAAGTGAATTGAGCAGCACCGCCTTTACCACGCTGAAAAGTGCCGTGTTCGCGCCGACGCCAAGCGCCAGCGTTAGAACGGCGACGGCCGTGAAGCCCGGATTCCTGCGCAGCGTGCGCAGACCGTAGCGAACATCCTGCAGCAACTCTTCGAGCCTGGGAAAAG
>QHYO01000434.1 GCA_003224135.1 Acidobacteriota bacterium
TCCGTCCTCAATGTCCAGAAAAATGATCGCGCCACTTGCAAATCCTTCGGCCTTCGCGCTGCGCGCCGCTCCCCGCGCATCCGCAACTCCGTTCCGCTGCGCGCCTTCCGCGCTTCGAATCTCCTTCGCTGCTCTTCCCCGCGCCAACAGCACGAACCCGTATCCCTGCGCTTCCAATACCTGCCGCCTCGCCGTCCATGAATTCGTCTTCCCGCCCGGCGCCGGTGTCAGCCAATATCCTGTAAACGCAAATTCCTTTCGCAAATCCGCCATCGCGGCATCACCCGGATAATCATTCCGGTCAAATCCCAAATATCCACGCGAACCATCGTTCTGCGGCGGGACGACACTTGCCATCCAAGCTAACCAGCACATCATGCAGTACAGAACTAGGTTCATTCTGCAGCTCGTCTCCTTGCGGTCGTATTCGTAGTGGCCGGCCGGAATTTATCACGCAGTTCGCCAGGCACCCTGTTCACTTGCCCGCCGTACGAACGCTACTGATTTACTTTGTTTGCAGCGTCCTTCGCCGCTTGCTTCGCCTTATCCGCGGCCTTCTTCGCCGCCTTTTTCGTCTGATCCACGGCATCGCTCGTTGCCTGTTTCGTTTTAGCAGCAGCCTCGTCGTACTTCTGCTTCGTTGCATCGACCGCGTCCGATGTCGCAGCCTTGGTCTTATCCGTCGCATCGTTCACAGCTTTTTTCGTGGCCTCCGCGGCGTCCGCAGCCGTCTTCTGCGCGGCTTCTCCCGTCGCTTTCGCGTCCTGCTGCATTTTTTGCGTATCTGCCTTGTTGCACCCTGCTGACACCACTACCAGCATCCCCAATAAGAATAGCTCGCTCTTTTTGAGTCTCATGGTTGCCGCCTCCGTTTTCTCATCTTCGCTTTTCAATTTTCCTGGCTGGACCCTTGCTACTGTTGGCGGACGAGTGGAATTTCCCTTGCGGCAACTCCATTTTAAACCGGCTTCCATTCGATACGTCTATTATTTTGTGAACGTAGCGTCAATCGTGGTAAAAGTGCTGGCCGCCTCCCGTTGCCTCACCACACACCGCCACGGAACCATTTTCCCGGCGCTTGCGTACCTTTCCAGTGTCTCAAGATACGTCGCAGATCTGTCTTCGCGGCTTGCCGAGACACTTCCAGGAGCCACCCATGAATCTTTCCCGTCTCTCCCGATGCATTTTGTTCGCTTGTCTCCTGATTCTTTCTCCGCATCTCAGGGCTCAAGGCTTATCGGCAGCCGCTCATCACGCCAAAACCTCGTCACCCGATCTCGCCATCGTTCAACTCGAAAAAGATATCCCGGATCTCATGAGCCAGGCCGACGTTCCAGGCCTCTCCATCGCCGTCCTTCGCAATGGACGCACGGCTTGGCTCCACAATTTCGGCATCAAAAACACCAAAACCAAGGAACCTGTCACCGATGCCACCATCTTTGAAGCCGCTTCTCTCAGCAAGCCCGTCTTCGCCTACGCTGTCCTCAAACTCGTCGATCAGGGCAAACTCGGCCTCGACGTGCCTCTGTCCACCTATCTCCCCAAGCCCTACGTCGAAAGCGATGATCGCCTAGCGAAAATCACCGCCCGCATCGTGCTCAGCCATCGTACCGGATTCCGCAACTGGCGCGGTGACGGTAATTCCCTCTCCATCTACTTCACTCCCGGCGAGCGCTTCAGCTACTCCGGTGAAGGCTTTATTTATTTGCAGCGAGTCGTCGAGCAAATCGAGGGCAAACCGCTGAACGACATCATGACGCAACTGGTGTTCACTCCCCTCGGCATGGCCAGCAGCAGCTACGTTTGGCGCGCGGACTTCGATGAGCGCACTGCTACGGGCCACGACGGCGATGCCACGCCGCAGGACTTGTGGAAGCCAAAAGACGCAGGCGCGGCGTCTACACTCAACACAACGGCGCATGACTATGCCCTGTTTGTCGGGGCCATTCTGAATGGCGCTGGCCTCAAGCCCGCCACCCTTAGCGAAATGGAAACACCGCAAATCGCGGTTGATCCGGAATGTACAAACTGCACCGACCGCACTCCAAAACAACTCTCCAAAAATATTTTCTGGGGATTGGGCTGGGGCATCGTTCGCAACAGCAAGTCCGAAACGCTCTGGCACTGGGGTGACAATGGCGCTTTCAAATGCTTCGTTGTCGCCGATCCAGCTCACCAATCAGGAATGGTCATGTTCACCAACAGCCAAAACGGCCTGGCCATCGCACCAGCCATTGTCCGCGAAGCAACCGGCAGCGAATCCCTCGCCTTTTCGTGGATCAAATATGACGCTTACAACTCCGACTCCATGCACTTCGCCAAAACCGCCCGCGATCAGGGAGTTGAGGCCGCCA
>QHYO01000435.1 GCA_003224135.1 Acidobacteriota bacterium
GATTTCCTATTTGCCGCTCAAACATTTCCGCGCCATTCCGAAATTTTTCCGGTTCACGTATGAAATCATGAGCCAGCTGCGAAGCTCGCCAGGTCTCATCGGCTACTCCCTGGACGCGCGCCCGTTTACGCGAAAATTCTGGACACTTTCTGTGTGGCGAGACCAGAAAGCCTTGATGGACTTTGTCGGCGCAATCCCGCACGCCCGCATCATGAAGGCACTCGCGCCGCACCTTGGCAAAACGCAATTCGCGCAGTGGGCTGTGGAATCGCGCGACGTTCCGCTCGACTGGCGCAGCGCAAAAGCGCGGCTTTCGAGCAGGTGACTGGAGGCATCCTTCGCACGGTGGAATTCTCTCGCGACTTCTTGTAACAATCCTTGGTAACAATTTGCTGCGGCGAGGTGGCCCATGTCTTGCGATTCCCAAGAACTCAAACACGTACCGCTTTTTGCGCTACTCGATGACGAAGAAGCCGCCGTCCTTGCGTCGCAGGTCGAGAAAAAAACATTCACGCCGCGCCAGCGCATCTACAAAATCGGCGATACCGACGGTCATGCTTACGTGATGGTGTCCGGCAAAGTGCGGGTGAGCACGGTCGACGAAGATCAGCAGGAAGTTGTCGTCGATGAACCGAGTCACGGCGAATTTTTTGGATTCGCAAGCATGCTGGAGCAAACGCCACACCAGACCAATGCCACTGCGGTCGAAGAAACAACCTGCATTGAAGTTGACCGCCACGATATTGCGGTACTGCTGGAACGCAAGCCCCTGTCCGGAATGGACATGCTCACCGTGCTTGGCCGGCAATTCCATGCT
>QHYO01000436.1 GCA_003224135.1 Acidobacteriota bacterium
CCTTATCCTTTTATTCTTCTGAATCTTTTTTTATCCATGCTGGCCGCGATTCAAGCGCCGGTCATTATGATGAGCCAGAATCGTCAGGACACGAAAGACCGGCTCCGCGGTGAGCTCGATTACGACGTCAATCGCCGCGCCGAAGCAGAAATTCAGGGCCTTTCGCGGAAGCTCAATATGCTTGACGACAAAATCGCCGACATCGCTGATTTGCTCCGCGAAAAGTTGAACGGCCCAGCGCACAAGGGCGCTTCTCTGCCTTCGTGAAGCAATTCGAGAAATCTCGCGGCCAAACCGGAGAAAACGAAAGGCGAGATCGATCACGCCTTCAAAGAGTTTGACAATCTATCACCGACTCCCGTGGCCAAATAAATTTGCGCAAAGCCGCGCTTTACATTTTCAAGCCCGTTGCGTTTTTAAGGATTTGCAGCTCACGCGTTTTCCGGAGCGCGATGCGCTGCTCGAGCGGTATCATCGCTTTACCCTTCCCCAGATAGGAGACTACCTTTGTCGCTCGAACGCCGCCGTACTCCGCGAATTCCGTTCGTCGCAACCGGCGAAATTATCGACGAAGCAGAGAACACCCGTACTACCTCGCAGCTTTCCGATTTAAGCCTGCACGGTTGTTTCGTCCAGTTGCCGAACCCGTTTCCCGAAGGCACGCCTGATCACGATTGAAATTTACAAAGACGAGGATTTCGTGGAAACGTCCGCCACGGTCGCGTGCCTCCTGCCAAAGCGCGGTATGGGACCCAGCTTTACCGGTATGGAGCCGCACTTTGCTTCCGTACTCAAGAAATGGCTTTCACGATCGAAAGCTACCGCCCGCCCGGCCTAAAAAGAGACATACGGGTCAAAACACAAATCGAGCAGCGGTTATTTTGATTTGTATGTAAAAGAGAGTTTGGTTTCTTCGTTCACCACGAGAGGACGGAGAAACCGGTAAGAGGTGCCCGCGCGCGGAACGTCAACCGCGATGGGAAGCACCCCTGCCACTCGCTGCTGCAAATTGAAAACATTGGCAGAGGCGGGCGGTGGCGCAAGCGGCGCTTTATGTTTTTTGTCCTTTGAGCTGAGCGTCGCCGTTTCCGTGTTCAGTTCGAGCGCCGACGCCTGGACCTCTATCGTGTCTGTGGCAGATCCAACGTCCAATGTCGTGCGATAAGCCTTCGGATTTGAGGCGTCATAGTTCAGGGTTTGACGAATGACTCTAAAGCCCAGAGCCGAGGCTGTGATCTGGTAGGTACCCGAAGTGAGGCCGCCAACCGCCCAGTAACCCTCCGCGGTTGTTGACGCACTCCACGTCCCGTGCGTGACGGTGTTTTGCACTTCCACCTGAGCATTGGGGATCACCGCTCCCGAGGGATCAAAGACATAGCCTCCGAGTTGGCCGGCTGGAAGCGCCACCCCCGGCGCCAGGGTTATAAATGAAGTGAAATCACGCCCGTTCATTGGCAGCTTCCTGATCTCACCACCTGCGATTCCGCCAGAGCCCTTTCCGGCACCATAGGACTCAACGAAGTTCCCAGTATAAAGTTCGTACCTGGCCGGCAAAAGTGAAGCAGACATCGCATTTCCTGAAAAGTCTTTCACCTTAAATTGTTCCGGCAAGAAGAGTTCCCACTCGAGCACGCCGATTGGCACGTCCATTTTCGGCAAGGAAATGTCCGAGTCTCCTTTCTTGGCGAAAGGCGCGCCTGAATGGAGAAACACGAAAGAAACGGTATAGGCGCCCGCCGGGCGGAATCCTGCGCGAAGCAGCGGAACGCGATTTCCATCGGCGCCCTGGACTGGCTTCACTTTTTCGCCAGAAACTTCGGCGGAGAGAATGCTCGCGCCCGCCGGCAGATCAACCTTCAGAAAAGGCTGCGCCTGATTCTTGACGGTCAGTCTGATCTCCGTGAGAGACTTGCCCTCGGAAGTGACGAGCGTAGTGACCGTGGCGTGTTCGGCGATGGCCGCCAGAACGCTGGAATCGGGGAATCGGTTCCACTCAAGCGCAAGCGCAGGAGCATCATTCGTCTGCCGGTGGTAGCGAAATGCAGCTTGCAGCGAATAGCGCGAGAGCGCGCGTAGGTACGGATTTATCTCTCGAATGTCCAGGCGCTTGAGGCCGCCCGATTCCTTGGCGGTGAGTTCGAGTGTGCCCTGGCCTTCGACCAGAACTTCGCCCGTCTCGCGTTGCGCGTCTTTGAAACTGAGAATGGGCGAGCTTGCTTTCGCCTCGTTAATAGGACGTTCGAGAGAAACCAGGAACTGGTGCGTGCCGGGCCCGTGACCTGCGACTTTAAGAATCAGAACGCCATTCTGCACTTCACTGGATTCAAGCGACGGACCGTTGACGGCGGTAACCTCAAAGCCGTCGGGAACGGCGACGGAAAACTGTTCGGCCTCGCCTTGCACGACATTCAGGTTGACGAGAGCCGCAATCTGTAAATCCGATTCCGTGACGGAGACGAGCGAGCTCACGTCGGAGAGGAAACGCACTTCGCGCGGCACCGCGGGAGCAACGACTTCTCTCGTGTTCCACCACACGCTGGCAGTCTGGCCGGGTACAAGTGTGGCTTCGATTTCTGTGTTGCCACTGAGCGACGCTCGACGCGTGATGATGCCGTGATTGAGCTGGACGTTGGCGCGTTCGCCGGGAACGGTCAGGAAGAGTCGGACACTTCCCGCAGTCGGAACAGGAAGAGTGAAAGAGGCGCGACCAGTCTCGATCGCGAGCGGAAGGCCCGCGTCGACGCTTACGGCGAATTCGGATTCTCCGGGAAGAATCGCCGTGTGCGTGCCGCTTTCAAGAAGCAGCGGAAGAGGTTTGCTTCCGTGACGCGCGTCGAGAATCGTCATTCCCGATGTGAGAGGGACTTTCGTGGCGTTAGAGCCAAGTGTTTCCCCTTCGAATTGGATAGAACCGAGAACATCGTCGTTGACCACGCGGAGCTTTAAATCCGCATGCTTCAAAACATACAGCGCGGGCGGGGCTTCCGATTTTTTTCCAGGACGATTGGCCAGCGCCAACAGACGATTGTATTCGTCAAGTGAGAGTGTGACGTTTCCCGGAGCCGGCGGAAGCGCGTCCGATCTCAGTTGCGCGAACGAAGGCTGTGCAAGAACGATGCTTATTCCCAGGAGCAGAAGATGACGGTTCACTTGCCACCTGCCTTTTTGTCCTGCTGATAGCTGAACTCAGCCGACGCCGATTGATTTTCACTGGTAAGTTGCGAAACGAGATAGAGAGAAGGTCCGAAGGCCGGAAGATTGACTCGCACTGGCAGGATGCCTGAGGCGCGTGAACCT
Organism: Acidobacteriota bacterium; assembly: GCA_003224135.1. Lineage (GTDB taxonomy): Bacteria > Acidobacteriota > Terriglobia > Acidiferrales > UBA7541 > Acidiferrum. The sequence continues at coordinate 3,298 of QHYO01000436.1, forward strand.
CGTTCCGAGGCATGAAATTTGTCGACCAGAGTTTGCGCGGACTGTTTGGCGGTTTCGCTCTTCTGCTCGCGGGCATTGGCGTCCATCGTGGCTGCCGGAGATTCCAAGGCGCTTAGCTTTAAGCCAGCTGGAGCCGACGCGACGGTGTCCACCGCCGGCTCATCGACTGCGGCGGTCAGGACAGGTGAAATAGGACCGGCATAATTTTCCGCACGAAAGGAACCGGTTTCGGCCACAAAGCGGAACTGAGGCGGATAAAAGACCTGCAGGCCGGTGCGAGAAATCGGCAAGTCGAGCGCGGGTAGCGAGACTTTCAGACGGCCTTTATCGGTCCAACCGGGCCCCGGAGCAAAGTAGACGATCTCAACCGCAAACTCCGGAGCTTCTTCGCCAGACCGCGCTTTGGAGAGCGGCAGAAGGAGACTCGCGTCCGGACCGGAGCCGGGGCGAATCGGCTTGCCGGCAAGGGAAGCGCTCCACAAGGAGGCACCTGGCGGGAGCGTGATTTTGACGAAGCTGCGCTGGTTGTTACGCACCGCGTAACGGGCTTCGACCAGCGATTTTCCATCCTTCGTCAGTAGGATGCGATATCGCGCTTCCTCGACATTGGCCAAGAGCACGGTCTGTTGAATATAGCGCGAGACCGCGAGGTGAAGCGCACGTGGCGATTTGACGTCTGCGGAGCGTGTGCGCAGTGCAATGAGCGCAGGCGACTGGCGGCTGGAGACTGGTTCTCCGAGATCGCTGCCATCGGCACGTTCTAAACCCTGCGTCTTGATGGAATCCTCTTTGATTTCTCCGGCGCCGAGCACGTCCACGCCGACGCCACCGGTTTCTCGTTCGACGCCAGCAAGGCGGAGCAGCGGAATATCAATCTGGCCGTCGCGCGGGAGGCTGGCCTCGCCGGTGATGACGAAGCTGGCGGACTGTTCAACAGGCTCGAGGAAAGTGATGAGCGCTTCGCCAGGCTTCATTTCCCAGTCCGCGATCAGTGCGCCCTGCACCTGATTGATCGTCACGTTTTCTGGAAGCTGAATATGAGCTTCCTTGGCGGCGCCTTGCGTGACGACTAGGGTGACGTTTGCGTTGAGCGACGTGGAATCTTCGCCGAGGCCGACGAACTGTGTGAGCGTGCCGTGCATACGAAGTGGCAACGTGGAGTGGTGCTCTTCCGTCTTGCGGCGCCAGGCGAACACCATCGGTTCGGCGCCTTTGCCGTAGGCGGTCCATTTGCCGCCAGTCTTGAGTTCATGCGTCTCAGAAAGGAGTCCACCATTGAGCGAAAGGTCGACGCCGGAACGAGGGATTTCCAGCGTGACGCGGGTAACACCGGAAGATGTTGAAGGAATTGACACGCGCTCTTCGCTCGCGGATGCAGCAATGGGAAGCGCGATCTCCAATGTAATCACCGCGCGACCCGTGTGAGAGAGCAGTGCCGAGAGTTGGTTAGACTCTTTGGAAGCGGAAAGCGAGGCGAGAGAGAGAGGCTTGCCGTCAAGCTTCGCTTCGCGAACGAACAGGCCGGAAGGGATCGGGACGCGCACCCAGCCGTTCTTCAAAACATCGACGGTAAGCGTGGCGTGACCGGAGGCCACGTCGGTGTCCACGCGGAGATCGTAGTCCACGCGGCTGAGTGCGGCGTCGACGGGTGGAGGCTCCGGTTCACGCTCGGCGGGGAAAGCTCTCACACGCAAAGCGCGATAATCGGGAACCGAGATGACGACCCAGCCCGGCGAATGGGCTGATTCCTGCGCGAACAGCGGGCCACTGCGCGAGAACAGTCCGTGACCGAGACAGATGAACAGCAGGAACACAGAGAGACTCTTCGGCGATCGCCGAGGGCATTTTGAATCTGGCATGGCTGTATGCCTCACATGGTAGGGAACGTATTTACAGAGATTTCTTGCACGCAGAAAGGGTTACTTAAAGCGGCAATTCATTGTGAGATATTTGTCGCGAACTGCCGTAAGGCGACGGTCGCAGCGTTTCGCGCACAGGCGTACTGGGAGTCCTGCTGCAAAGTGCGTTCGGGAATTCGGTCAGCAGGCGGAATCGGATTCTGAGCATCGTTTGCAGCATTGTCGTCGTCTAAGGTTTTGCACAGGAATGTTCACTACTTTTTGCTTCCGATGTCCTCCGTAACTGGACTTCGCATCCCAAATTTGCGAGCATTTTAACCTGCAGCTCTCAACAGCCCTTACATGAGCACTACCTCCAATAGCACGGCGGCGAGCGGCCGCCGCGGTAACGGTGTTCCGCGCGTCATCGTCGCAACAACGGCGCTGCTTACCTTCATTTCCTTTTGGCGCGCTGCCGCAATCGTTCTGAACGACCTGGCTTCGTCGGCCTATTATGCCGGCGGCGAAGCGGAAGGTTACATCGGCAAGACCGCGCCGTGGTTCATTTTGGCCATCATGCTTTTCTCGTATGCCGTGCGCGCGGTGTACGTCGAAAGCTGCAGCATGTTCGTGCGCGGTGGCGTGTATCGCGCGGTGAAGCAGTCCTTGGGCGGGGCGCTCGCCAAATTCAGCGTTTCCGCTCTGATGTTCGATTACATTCTTACCGGCCCCATCAGCGGTGTTTCCGCGGGCCAGTATCTCGGCGGATTGCTGGGCGAAGTTCTGCCTTATGCCCACATCACCACTGGGCCGCTCTCCCCGCGGTCGATCGACATCATCGCTACCTGTTTCGCAATCATCGTCACCGTTTATTTCTGGTGGGAAAACACCAAAGGCATTCCCGAATCGAGCGAAAAAGCGCTGCATATCATGAAGCTCGTGACCGTGATGGTGGTCATCCTGATCGCCTGGTGCATCTACACAGTTACCCTTCGCCATTCGCCTCTGCCGCCGTTGCCTTATCCGCGCAATCTTCATCTCACCGCGGGTTCGCTCGGCTGGCTGGCACACAGTTCGCTGCCGCACATGTTCGGCATCGTGGCCATCTTTATCGCGCTCGGCCACTCCGTGCTGGCCATGAGCGGAGAAGAATCACTGGCGCAGGTCTATCGCGAAATCGAGCACCCTAAACTTCCGAACCTGAAAAAGGCCGGCCTGGTCATCTTCGTCTACAGCATGGTCTTCACTTCGCTGGTTTCTTTCTTCGCGGTGATGATTATCCCGGACGGCGTGCGCCAGGGTTTTCTTGAGAATCTCATCGGCGGTTTGGCGATGAATCTTGAGGGGCCACTCATCGTACGCCTGATCTTTCATGCCTTCGTCGTCGTGGTGGGCGCCGTAATCCTCGCCGGGGCGGTCAACACCGCCATTGTCGGCTCGAACGGCGTGCTCAACCGTGTTTCAGAAGATGGCGTGCTCAGCGATTGGTTTCGCCAGCCGCACCCGCGCTTCGGCACCAGCTACCGCATCATCAACATCATCGTTTTGCTGCAGATTCTTACGATTCTGATCAGCCGCGGCGATGTGACGTTTCTCGCGAACCTCTATGCCTTCGGGGTGATCTGGAGTTTCGCGATGAACGGGCTTGCCGTGCTCGTTCTTCGTTACACCAATCCGGGCCAACGCGAATTCCAGGTTCCGCTGAATTTTACCATTCGTGGCGTGCAGGTTCCGCTCGGCCTTGGACTGATCACCCTCACGTTATTTCTGATCGCTTTCATCAACTTGTTCACCAAGCCGGTCGCGACGATGGCAGGCGGAGCATTCTCCGTTTTGCTCTATATCGTTTTCACGATTTCCGAAAGGCGCGGGCGGAACACGGGCGTCGCTCACGTGGAAATGGATCAGTTCAATCTCGAACTGGAGGGCGAACTAACTCCCGAATCCGTGGGAGCACGTCCAGGAAATATTCTGGTGCCAGTGAGCAACCACTTCAATATGTACCATCTCGGGAACGTACTCGATCGCGTGAAGCCAGGCCGCCGCGATGTGGTTGTCCTTCACGTGCGAATTCTGCGCCGCTCCGCTTCCGGCGAGCAGGAATTCGACGCCGATCAGCTTTTTGGCAGTATCGAGCAGCATTTGTTTTCGCAGGCGCTTTCCATGGCGGAAAAGCGCGGGAAATCGATTCGCCTCGCGGTGGTTGCCGCGAACGATCTCTGGGACGGTATTCTACGCGCCGGGCACGGCCTGCAATCCTCCACCATCGTAGTGGGAACCTCGAGTAGATGGCAGAGCGAAGAGCAAGCGCGGCAAATCGGCGAATCCTGGGAAAAACTTCCGGATCCCAAGCCGCAGTTCAATCTGGAAGTGCATTTGCCGAACGGCGACAAGGTCTATAAAGTTCTTGGACCGCACGCGCCGAACCTCACCGCAAACGAAGTTAACTTGCTACACCGTCTGTGGCTGCGGTTCAGCGACTTGGTGGCTCCGGAAGAGCTGCATCATCACGACGTCGTGCATTTTTCGCTGGAAGAAGTGCAGAGAGAACTCGACGAAGGCAGAGAAGCGCAGGTGGTTGAACGCCTGCGCGCGCACCTCATCGCCAACCGCAAAAAGAAAACCCCGGGAATCTAAAATCCCGGCGTCACTGGCGTCAGACATACTTTCCCAAAACCAATGTCTAGACGGCAGAAGTGCAGTGGCCGCACTTTTTCGCTATGACGGGAATCGGCATCGCGCACTGCGGACAATCTCGCGTGCTGGGCGCAGCCGCGGGAGCAGGCTTCACGAGCCAGCGATTCACGATGCGCAATAGAAGAAAGATTGCAAACGCAATGATCAGGAAATTCACGACAGCATTCAGGAATAACCCATAATTCAACGTCGCCTTGCCGGCTGCTTTCGCTGCATCGATCGTGGGGTAGGACGTTCCGCTCAGGTTGATGAACAGATTGGAAAAATTCACGTTTCCAAGCAGGCGGCCGATCGGCGGCATGATGATGTCGTCCACCAGTGACGAAACGA
>QHYO01000428.1 GCA_003224135.1 Acidobacteriota bacterium
GCTGAGCTGCGCTCGTAACGACCGCCACGTTTTGGAGTGCGCCGGTGTTTTGGCGCTTTTGGATACGTTTGGGAAAGCTCCAGCAACAACGGGAGTAACCCGTTGCACACGCAAAAGTCTGTTTGAAAAACGATCTTTGATAAAGGGCAGTTGCCATGGCGATCACTGATACTTTGCAAAAAATTTCGGACACGGTTTGGGAACTGCCCGCGACTTACAGGGAAAATATGCGCGTGCCAGCCCGGATCATCGCGACGGAGAAACTGGTGCGCGAAATGGAGGAAACCGTTTATCAGCAGATCAGCAACGTCGCCACTTTGCCCGGGATTACACGTTACGCGCTGTGCATGCCCGATGGCCACAGCGGTTACGGGTTCCCCATTGGCGGCGTCGCGGCGATGGACGTGCGCGAAGGCGGCGTCATCTCGCCCGGTGGCATTGGCTTCGACATCAACTGCGGCATGCAGAGAGCGTAACGTGTAATCCCGGGCAAAGTGGCGACGTTGCTGATCTGCTGATAAACGGTTTCCTTATCGCGCAGTGAATTTCGGGACCTCGTTGAACAAGGCGCGCGCTGGTGCATCGAACACTATTTCGGCTGGAATGAAGACCTTGAACTAACAGAGGAGAACGGTTGCATTTCCGGCGCGGACGCATCGAAGATCAGCGAGCGCGCAATCGAGCGCGGCTACAACCAGGTCGGTACGCTCGGCAGCGGCAATCATTATCTGGAAGTGCAGGTCGCGCGCTCGGAGGATGTGCGCGACAAGGAGCTCGCGGCAAAATTCGGGATCACGATTCCGAACCAGATCGTGGTGATGTTCCACTGCGGCAGCCGCGGCTTCGGTCACCAGGTCGCCACCGATTATCTTCAGACATTCCTGAAAGTGATGGAACCGAAATATGGTATTAAAATTTTAGATCGCGAGCTGGCGTGCGCGCCGCTCGATTCGCCCGAAGGCCGCGATTATTTCGCCGCGATGAAGTGCGGACTGAACATGTCATTTGCCAACCGGCAGGTGATTCTTCACCGCATCCGCGAAGTTTTTTCCGAAGTGTTTGGCCGCAGCGCTGAAGAGTTGGAGATGCACATGGTTTACGACGTCTCACACAACACTGCGAAGCTGGAGCGGCATGTTGTCGATGGAAAAGAAAAGAATTTGCTCGTGCACCGCAAAGGCGCAACGCGCGCGTTCGGGCCGGGACACGAGGAAGTGGCCGCGCGTTACCGAGAGATAGGCCAGCCTGTGATCATCGGCGGCAGCATGGAGACCGGCTCGTATCTGCTCGTGGGCACAGCGTCGGGCGCGGAAACTTTCTTCAGCACGGCGCACGGGAGCGGCCGCACGATGAGCCGCACCAAGGCGCGCAAACAATGGCACGGCAAACAGCTCCAGCGCGACCTCGAAGCGCGCGGCATTTACGTCCGCAGTACTTCATGGGCGGGTCTCGCCGAGGAAGCCGGCCCGGCTTACAAAGACATCGACGAGGTAATGGCCGCCACCGAGCTCGCTGGAATCAGCAAGCCGGTCACACGTTTCACGCCCATTGGGAACGTAAAAGGCTAGCGGTGACTCCGCGCACACCCATCACATTAGTGACCGGTCCACTCGGCAGCGGCAAGACCACGCTGCTCCGTCACATTCTGAGGACGCGACCAGCGAAGATCGCCATCGTGATGAATGAATTCGGGGAGATGGCCATCGACACAAAAGTCATGGAAGGAAAAAATGTGCGCATCGCCGAGCTCGGCGGCGGCTGCGTCTGCTGTTCGTTGCTCGGCGAATTTGAAGCAGCGGTAAGCGAGATCATCGAGAAAGTCGCGCCGGAAATGATCATTGTCGAGACAACCGGGCTCGCCGAGCCCGAAGCGCTCGTGTTCAACATTCAGGAGGCGCTGACGCAATGCCGGCTCGAGGGCGTCGTTTCGGTCATCGATGCCGACATGCTCGTTCGTTTCCCCGAGCTAGGTCACACAACCCGCCTGCAAATCGAAGACGCGGACATTTTGCTTTTGAACAAGATCGATCTCGTCCAAGCGACACAGATCGAGCCACTCGAAACGAAGCTGCGCGAAATCAATCCGACCGCGGCGATTGTTCGCACCGAGCGCTGCCAAATTGATCCGGAACTATTGTTCGGCATCGGACGCGAGAAAGAAGTCGCGCGCCCACAGCACCGGCATCAGCTCGATTTCGAATCGTTCACGTTCAGTTCTGACAAAGCTTTTTCTCGCGATTGCTTTTCGCGCTTCGCAAACGGCCTGCCTGCGAGCGTGGTTCGGGCAAAAGGCTTCATTCGCTTGACCGATGGCGCGCAGCTTTTCAATTTCGTCGCCGGACGGTGGGAATTGGAACCGTTTGAGAGCGATCGGACCGAGCTGGTCTTTATCGGGAAAAAAATCGCTGCGAAAAAAGAAAGGATTCTCCACGCGCTAGATGAATGCGTCGCTGAAAAATGACGAAGCCCAAATGACTGCGCGTTCTGTTTTCGTCATTTGTCATTAGTTCATTCGTCATTCTCCTCATGCCTTACAAATTCCTCGAAGAAATCGCCACTGCTGATATCGCTTTTGAAGCGACGGGACGCGATCTGTCGGAATTGTTCACCGATGCGGCCGACGCAACGACGAACGTAATGATTGACAATCTCGGCGCCATCGAGCCACGCGAGACGCGGCAGATCGAATTATCGAACGACAAAATCGATATGTTGCTTTTCGATTTCTTGCAGGAGCTTATCTACTTCAAAGATGCCGAGCGCCTCTTGCTGCGCGTCCGCGATGCGCAGATCGACGAGAAAAACGAAAAATATTTTTTGAAAGCGGAAGCTGGCGGCGAAACGTTGGACGCGGCGCGGCATCATCAGCGCGCCGACGTGAAGGCAGTCACGCTGCATAATTTCTCCGTCGAGAAAGAGAATGGCGGATGGAAGGCCACGGTGCTTTTGGACATTTGAAGGGGAGCAGCGGCATCTTGCTGGCAGCCCTCTGGAAGCGGGCGCTCCCCTGTGTCACTTCGGTTCGAGCGCGACGAAGCCGCTGCGGCCCTGGCTCCAGACGCGTATCAAAATCTTTTCGTTCGGCTTCAATTTTTTGCTGATGGCGACCAAGTCCTTCGCATTTCTAACGGGCTGCTTGTTCACTTCCTGAATCACGTCGCCTTCGCGCAGTCCAGCTTTCGCGGCTGGCGAATCGGCGTCAATCTCCGCAATCACAGCGCCTTTGACGTCCTTTGAAAGATTGAGCGCGTTGCGGATTTCATCGGTTACATCAGCGACCGCGACACCGCCGAATACCGTGGCTTTTTCAGGTTGAGCGCTTTCTTCAGGAGACGTCTCGGCCCCTTGCTCAGCTTCACCCGGAGGCATTTCAGCAAGCTCGACATTGAAGATTTTGCTCTGGCCTTCGCGATTCACCTCGATCTGTACCTTTGTCCCTGGCGCCATTGAGCCAATCATCAGACGCAACTCGCGCGCATCACTGATTTTCTTCCCGTTAACGGCTGTAATCACATCGCCGGTTTTCATCCCGGCCTTTTCCGAAGGGCTTTTGGGCACGACCTCGCCCACGAGCGCGCCGGTCGGTTGTCCTTTGAGCTTCATCGCTTCAGCCAGCTCGGGTGTGAGCGTTTGCACGGACGCCCCGATGTAGCCGCGCACAACGCGGCCTCTTTCGCGCAAGCTCTGCATCACGTCACGCGCGAGATTGGCGGGGATCGCAAAGCCGACGCCCTGGTTTCCACCGCTTCGGCTGAAAATCGCCGTATTGATGCCTAACAACCGGCCCTGGGTATCGACCAACGCGCCGCCGGAGTTGCCCATGTTAATGGCCGCGTCGGTCTGGATGAAATTTTCGTAATCAACGATGCCCATGCCGCCGCGCCCGACCGCGCTGATAATTCCCATCGTGACTGTTTGCCGCAGGCCAAATGGATTGCCGATCGCGAGCACAATGTCGCCGGCGCGCGCCTTCTCACTATCGGCAAACGCGATCGCCGGCAGATTTTTCTCGTCGATTTTCAACAATGCCACGTCCGTACCCGGATCGGTACCGACTTTCTTCGCTTTGTATTTGCGGAGCTCCGTGCCTAGCCCCACCATGATTTCATCCGCGCCCGAAACCACGTGGTTAGCGGTGAGAACGTATCCATCCGGGCTGACAATCACGCCCGACCCGAGGCCTTGCAGAGTTTGTTTGCCTTGCCTCTGCGGAGATTGTCCGCCGAAAAACTCGCGCAGCGTGTCGTCGGAAAATGGAAACGCCGTCAGTCCGCGCGACACCGTTTGAGTCGTAAACACAGTGACCACGCTCCGCGCCACCTTCTCGACAATCGGCGCGAACGTCGTGATTAGTTCCGGCCGCGTCTGCGCTGGTTCCTGTGCTTCGGCCGAAGACGCGCCTGCCGCGACACACAGGATGATTATGATCAACAACACGCAGAACCGGACAATCACTCTTCGCATAAAGCATTCGTCATCTTTTAAACGAATCGCACGCTCAAGGGCGACCGGCCCCCTTTGTGAGAATCCCATCTCAACTAGAGCCGTATGCTCGCTATCAAAACCTGCGAAACCACGAATAGGGAAAAACGTCTCCCGGGCAATCCGTAGGCCAGCGTGGTGGATTTATTTCGCGATGTGGCCGCACTGGGATGTCGCCCCTGTCGATCTTGCCGCAGCGTTCTCGAAGGTAGCGAATGAGTTCTTCGCACGATTCGAGTTGCGCGCGTGTTGGCTGGTCGCGATTAAAATCGCCCACCAGACAAATGCCGAGCGAAATGTTGTTCAAGTAATCGCTGTGCACATGGCCGCCGTTGATCTGGCGCCTCCAGCGATCGCCCACTTCGATCTGGCCGTTGCCCGTGGACGTTCCGTTGCCGATCACGAACTGGTAGGCAAGACCATTCTGCATCCGGCGGACGTGCCGATGATAATAATCGAAAACGCGCGCGTTTCCCTGCCGCGTGCCGCTGTTGTGCACCACAATGAACTGCCAGCGGCGCCGTTTCACTGGTGCGCGTCGGATGGCTTCGATGACTGACCGCGTGAGATACCGATAATTGGTTGATTGCCGAGACCAGGGCCAGAAACCGAATCTGCGCGGCGGTGGCGATGGCGGAGGCTCGAAGCCCTGGTCTTCCTCGATACCGGACTTTTCGACCACAACCTGGGCTCGCTCGCCGGCTGGTACAGCACGGGGAACTTTGGGCTGCGCTGAGGCCGCAGGCGTCGGCACTGCAAGTGCCCGCGGCGGTGGAGGTGAGCTTTCTAGTGACACGCCGCCCTCTTCCACGCGAGGCGTTGGCGTCTTTGCCGGCTTTGGTGTTTCCTCTT
>QHYO01000429.1 GCA_003224135.1 Acidobacteriota bacterium
CGCGCTTGCGCCTCGTGGATGCTCTGACGGGCCTCATTGAAACGCTGCGAGGCAAGGGCGTAGTTGGCGATTCCCAGGTAATTACCTACCCAGTCCGGCCTAAGTCGCAGGGCTCCCCTCTTGATTTCCACGGCTTTCTCATACTGCCCCTCTTGGTCGAACACTAAGCCCAAAAGGGCATACGCTTCGAATCTCCGTGGGTAGCTTTCAATCTCCTCCTGATATGTCTGAGCCGCTTTATCCAGTTCCCCGGTTACATTCTGATAGTAGCTGGCGGTGATGCTCAGCTTTTCCCACTCGCTGGCATGTTCCCGCAACTGGAATGCCTTGGCGTAGTACTCGCTGGCCCGCGCTAGCTCGCCCAGACTGGCGTAGTGGTGGCCCACTGCCAAGTAACCCAGGGCAAAATTGGGGTCGAGTTCGATGGCACGCTGAAGGTAAGGCAGGGCTGCGGCGGGGCCTTTCTCGTCGGCCGCCTTTACGCCAAGGCTGTACGCTTGCAGAGCTTCGAGCGAAGACGTGGTGGCCTCTGCTAGCGGAACGTCTAACTTCTGCACCGTAGCCAGCGACTCGCCCAGTTCACCGCGCAGCTTCGATGCTGCCTGGCCCAGCGTGTCCAGCACCTTCTCCTTGGACGCCGCCGTCACCTGCGCCTCGGCCAGAGTGTCTCCACTCCGGCAATTCACCGCCTTCAATCCCAGCACGTATTCGCTGCCCAGACTGCCAATCGTCCCGGCAAGGTAGGCTTTGCTGCCTGCCCGCTGGCAAAGCTCGCGGGCCACTTCCGGGGTGAGTTTCGTACCGGCCGGACGGGTCATCTCTTGCAAGGTCTTGGTCACTTCGCTGTCGGACAGCACATTCAGGAAAGGTGATTGCCGCAGCGAAACGTTGAGCGCCGTTTTCAGCGTGTCGTCAAAGACTGCGTCTCCGGTGGTGTTGGTGAAGTCGCCGAGCACGATGGTGTCTTTCTCGGTAAGCTTTGACGCGCGATGGACATACAAGTACGCGGCTGCAGCGATTGCGATACCGAGAGCCGCGGCGGGAATGAGCACTTTCCTCCGCCTCCTCGCGCGAGTTGGTGCTGCCTGTACCGCGACTGCCGCTCTCGCGCTCGGCGGCATCTTTCCTGATTCCGAATCGCGCTTCAGCCGCTGCAGATCGCTGCGAATGTCGGCCGTGCTCTGGTAGCGCAGCATCCGATCCTTCTCAAGCGCCTTGCTGATGATGCGCTCGAGCTCCGCTGGAACTTGAGGATTCAGCCGCACGGCTGCGACTGGCGCGCGATTTAAAATGGCATCGAAAATTTCCGCCGAACTGCCTCCCAAAAATGCTCGTTTCCCCGTCGCCATTTCATAGAGCACCAGACCGAATGAAAAAGTGTCCGTGCGCCCGTCCAGTTCTTTCCCTCGCGCCTGCTCCGGAGACATGTATGCGACAGTGCCCAAAATGCTGCCGGGGCTGGTCAAATGCTCCGTATCAATTTCAAGCGTCGCGAGAGTATCAGGCGAATTTCCTGACGGACCTAGTTTGGCCAAGCCGAAATCCAGGATCTTTGCACGGCCATCTTTGGTGACGAAAATGTTCGCGGGCTTAATATCGCGATGGACGACCACTTTGGCGTGGGCAGCATGTAGGCCGTCGGCGATGTCGGTGGCCACATCCAGAAGCGTGTGCAGCTCCATGGGACGGCCAGCGATGGTGTGCTTCAGGGTATTCCCTTCCAGATACTCCATCGCGATGAAGGCTGTGTCGTTTTCTTCGCCAATCTCGTAAATGGTGCAGATGTTCGGATGATTCAAGGCCGAGGCGGCCTTGGCTTCGCGCTCAAAGCGGCTGAGTGCCTGTGGGTCTTTGGCTACCTCTTCGGGCAGAAACTTGAGGGCCACGAAGCGGCTGAGCTTCACATCCTCGGCCTTGTAGACGATACCCATTCCGCCACCACCGAGTCTTTCGACGATGCGGTAGTGCGAGATTGTGGTGCCGATGAGCGAATCCGCGCTGGCCATTTGCTGCACATCTTAGGTTTGGAGCCGGAGGCAAGTCAACGAACCGGGAATCTTTCCGGCTAAGTCCCGATTAACGCTAGCGCTTTACCGGATGCGCGTTCTCGGTAAGGAGTGAACGCAGGCGAGGAGCTCCTTGCGCGTCCGGTAAAGCCGTTTGGACGTGGCCGTCCGTGGTTGCGGTGGACGCGGGCGCTATGCAAATTCAATGGTGGGAAGGAGCGGCGGTAAGGCATGCCGAGACTGTGCTGCAGGGCACGACACATGACACGGTGCGCGCGGAAATTGGCTACGGCGAAAAAGTATCGCAAAGACTGTGGTCGAAGAAGGTGGAAAAAGGGATCGGTTTGACGGCGAGGCAGAGAGATGCGCAGCGCCTGGAAGTACCCAGAGTTTTCGAGTTGGAGAGAGTAGTCTCATGCCGCAGAGCTGATCCGTGGTGGAGAACGAAGTTGGATTTCGGCAGCGGTGAGCCTTTCGATGACCTTCATCGGTCCACCGCATTTAGGGCA
>QHYO01000430.1 GCA_003224135.1 Acidobacteriota bacterium
CGCAACCAGGCGGCAAAGATCTTGGGTTGAGCGAGGAGTTTCAGATCTCCCTCGAAGCGGAGCTGGCCATTCTGAAAAGCCTGCTCGAGAGCGTCGACGAACTTGCCGCGAAAGATTTCACGCAGCACTTCCTTGGGAAGAAAGTAGTTGTCTCGTGAGCGAACCCAGCGGGTGTGATCGGGCGAGAGGCCGCCGGCAGGAACGA
>QHYO01000431.1 GCA_003224135.1 Acidobacteriota bacterium
CGCACGTCGCCATGGTTTTGCAAACGCTGGGACGGACCCCTCTGTGGATTGGTTTTGTCGGCGGTGACACCGGTAAGGATCTCGTCTCCGGACTCGAAGGCCTTGGCATTCGCGTTCATGCATGCCCGACGCGACAAAGAACGCGCGTCAATCTGGAGATCATTGAAGACGACCGACGGGTCACTGAGATTCTCGAACCAGGTGGTACGCCCTCACAACTTGAAGTTACCGAATTTCACAAAAAATGTGAGTCCGCGTTTGCCCAGGGCCGTGAACAACTCATGGTGATTTTTTCTGGAAGCCTTCCACCAGGTCTAGAGGACGGTTTCTACGCTTCTCTCATCGCGCGTGCGAACTCCTTCGGCTGCCGGACGTTTCTTGATACCAGCGGTGAACCTCTCCGCCTTGCCCTGGCCGCCTCGCCTCATTTTGTTAAGCCAAACCGCCAGGAAGCGGAATCGCTGCTTGGCTGTTCCATCTCCGATCTGTCCGCAGGCGCACGCGCGCTGCAACAGATGATTTCTCTCGGCGCGCGGTCTGCGGCAATCAGCATGGGAACGCAGGGACTGCTCTCGTGCGCAGGGAAAGGTGAACCTGTTCATCACGCTCCCGCGATCGCCCTCAAACCGCGTTCGACCGTCGGCTGTGGTGACGCCGCCGTGGCTGCTTTTGCTCACGCCGCCGCCTTGGGCCTTGGTGTCGAGGAAACATTGAGACTGGCAACCGCCTGCGCCGCGGCAAACTGTCTGGCAGAGTCGCCGGGTGAGGCCCGGCTCGCTGACATTCAAAGTTTCCGGAATCAGGCAAGCACGAAAGTTTTCATGAGTGCCGGCTGACGCGCTATCTTGTCTCGTTTGGTTGAGTGTGTCACAGTGGTTAGAACGGAATAAAAAGAAGGTTTTCGAAAGAAAACGAAAGGGCCGTTGCCCCATGCTGAACGAAGAACGCCGCCGCCAAACCGTCGAACTCCTTCAAAACGAAGGCCGGGTACTCGTCCGCGATCTTTCCAAGCGCTTCCACACCTCCCTCATCACCATCCGCAAGGACCTGGAGTTGCTTCATCATCAGGGCCTGCTCGAGCGCACCCATGGCGGCGCATTGCCGGTCCGCACAGGTGCTTTGAACGACCGCTCGCTTCAGGAAAAGGAACGGCTCTTCCGCCGGGAAAAAATCCGCATCGCCGCTGCCGCCGTGAAAATGATCCGGCCCGGCCAAGTGGTCATCCTCGATTCGGGCACGACCACCTCGGCCATCGCTCGCGCCTGCGCCCATTTTCGCAGCCTGACGATCATCACCAATGCCACAAACATCGCAGCCGAGCTTGCCGGAACTGCCGTCGAGGTCATCCTGACAGGCGGCACATTGCGCAAGAATTCGTTCTCGCTCGTCGGACCGCTTGCCGAGGAAACATTGCGCCGGTTGAGCGCCGATCTTCTCTTCCTCGCTGTCGATGGCTTTGACGTGCGCTATGGCCTTACGACCCCTAACCTGCTGGAAGCTCGGGTCAACCGCGCCATGGCGGAAGCGGCCCGCCGCACGGTTGTCGTGTGTGATTCGAGCAAATTCGGCCGCCGCAGCCTGTCGCTGATCATGCCGACCTCCGCGGTTCACGAAACAATTACGGACCGTAAGATTCCTAAATCTCAATTGAAGGCTTTGCGGGATTTTGACGTTGAGGTGACCCTCGTCTAGAAAGTGCCTTTTCGAAGAGCGTTTCAATTACTGCCGCGGACAGACAGTGCCGTCGAGGAAATGAACCGATGCCAACATCCGACTCACCCCTTCAGAAGTCACATGGTCCGTTCTACGCGGTCGCCCGTGAAGCGCGCCTTAGAGTCACGGAGATGTCCTGCTGCTATGGCCAGACCTACCACACTCTCAAGTTTCGCGCCATTTGCGGCCGCGCGAGCGAAGCTGTTCGCCGTTCAAGCGACCTGGTCCTCGAGCTGGGCGCGACAGCGCCAGAGATTTCTCTTCTCGCGCCTTTTATGGTCCCCGCCCGGTTGCTCGGCTTTCACCAGGGAACCAAGAAAGGTCTCGACCCGGATTATCCGCGCCATCTTAGCCGTGTCGTGATTCTGGACTGAGGGCACTCCGAGACTCCGTGAGCAGCGAAACTCAGTTCGATCTCAGCGTCGTGGGCGAGCTCAATCTGGACCTCGTCCTGTACGGTCTTCCAGAAACGCTCGAGTTCGACCGCGAGCATCTCGCCACTGACCTACGCCTTACGCTCGGCAGTTCCTCTGCTATCTTCGCTCACAATTTTGCGCTGCTGCGCAACCGTGTCGGTTTCAGCTCTGCCATTGGAAGTGATCCGCTGGGTGATCTTTGTCTGGCTCGTCTCGCGGAGAGCGGCGCTGACCTCTCACGCGTTCGCCACTTCGCCGGCAGACAAACTGGCCTTACGGTGATTTTGCCACGTAAGAAAGAACGCTACATTCTCACCTATCCCGGTGTCATGGCCGAGATGCGCTTCGAGGACCTCGATTTGGACTATATTTTCAGAGCGCGCCACCTTCATTTGTCTTCTTATTTTCTGCAACGCGCTCTCCGCCCTCGAGTCCCGGAATTGTTCCGTCTTGCAAAACAGGCGGGGCTTACGACTTCGCTCGATACAAATGATGATCCCGACGGCCGGTGGGAGAACGACGTTTTCGATGCGATCCAATTTGTCGATGTTCTCTTACCCAACGAACAGGAAGCTTGCCGCCTCGCAGGCTGTGAGGATTCCATAGCCGCTGCGGAAAAGCTTTCGGAGAAAGTTCCACTCCTCGTCATCAAGCGCGGCGCAAAAGGGGTTCTCGCGCGTAAGGGAAAGGAATCATTCGAGGCTGCCGCACCCAAAATCGACGCTGTTGACACGATTGGTGCCGGCGACAGTTTTGACGCCGGATTTCTCCACCAATTTATTCGCGGCGCCAAAATCGAAGACTGCCTGCGCTATGGCAATCTCGCCGGCGCACTTTCCACCACTCGCCAGGGCGGGACGGAAGCCTTCCGCGACGCCGCGCATCGCACTGCGTTCCTGAATCGCTGATGGTTGTGCGACGTTTTTTATTGCGCGGCAGGCTTTGCTTCCAGAAGCAAACTCCCCTTGAAATCAACCGCCAATCTCGCGACTGGACCGCTCACCGTTCCGTAGTCGTGGTTATCGACGTAGTCCACGACGCGGTAACTTTTCCGTTCAAGACCTCGCAATTCCACTTCGCCGCGATAGGTCCCTGATTTTCCTCCCGTTTTCCCCGGCGGCTCCGCCGCGTAGAACGCGAAGTACATCTCGCCATCCTTGGCGATTGCATAGGCTTCCGGCGAATCGTATCCGTACACGTATAAATCCAAGAATGTTCCTTTGGAGAGCATCTTTTGGTTGTAAAGCGTGATCCACTTCTTCCACGCCGGTTCTTTTTCCGTATTCAAAAACACGTTCTTGAACTTTGGCCCGTAGTCCGGCCACGTGAACTTCGTCCCCAATACTCCGCCAGTACCGAGCGTCGACGCGAAATCGCTGCCTGTATCCTGCTCGTTTCCGCCACTTGGATTTGAGATTTCCGTGAGCTCGACATGGTCGCCGTAGACCGCCCCACTCGGCCCTAGCAACGCTTTGTACATTTTCATTCGCCGCCGCACTTGAACCGATCCCACAGGATCCGCCGTCACTGCCTGATCCATGTATCTGAGCCAAGCCACGCTTGGCGGCGTTCCGCACGGGCAACTTTGCGTCACACTCTCCGCTTTGAGAGCCCGAGTTGTTTCGAAAATCGTCTTGTACACCTCGCCCATGGCATTTACGGAATCGAGCGGCGATTTGTGATGATGCTTTGGGTTGTAGCATTTCGGCGTTGCGTAAATGTTGTCGAGCTTATGACCGTCGAAGTCCCATTCGTGGATAAAGCGTTCCGTCAACCTTTTGTAGTATTCGCGCACCTCGGGCACTGCTGGACAAAACGTAGCCAAATTGCGGGTCATCCGCGCCGGTTTGCCTTTTTCGTCTAGCACCAGCCAATCTGGATGTTCCTTCACCACATCCGACAAAACGTACTTGTGATCTCCGTATTTGTACTTCCCGTCCTCCACGGCGAGCGGCAGCCACCAGATCTGAACTTTCACTCCCTGCTCGTGAAACTCTTTTACCATTTTCTGAATCGCGTCCCCGCCGAACGTATCGGTTCTGGGCTGCCAGTCGCCATAGTTGTTGAACCAGCGGTCGTCCAGCGTAGCCCAATGTATTCCCAACTCTTTCAGCTTGGGAATCGTGTCCGTCATCTGCTTCGGCGTCACGTTCGATTCGTATCCCCACCCGCACCAGCTGACTGCGTAGTTCTCGTCGCTGTTCTTTGGCCGGGTCAGTCCTTCGCGCTCCACCGCTTGTGACCACAAGCTTAGCGGCTCGAAGTAGTCCCCTCGATAGACCGCCAGGAATGTCCGCGGCGTAGAAAAACTTTCTCCCGGCTTTAAAGTCACATCCGCGGGAATTTCGACAGACGTTTCTACTCGCCCATCCGCTGCCGTTTGTGCCGGAATCGAGATCGTCAGCGGCAGCGTTTCCACATGCCCGATAGCCACGCCTAGATGCCGAGTCCAAAACGCCACTACCGGTATCCCGCCACCCACCCGTCCCAAGTCGTCTTTCGTTTCCACCGGCGCTCCAAACGGATTTTCCTGCGTGAATTTTGCCGGAATCGGCAGGACGTCATCCTTCCCCCACTTCAAACTCGACCCGAAAAATGCCCACATCTCATGCGCCTTCGCGCTGGGATCGGCAAGGCTGGCGTTCAAGCGGTGTTTCTGCAGTGCGATGCTTCCAAGCGCGAGATCTTTTTGACCCGCGTTCACATACGTCGCTGAGAGCAACGCCAGAGCGGCGAAGTCGTCATACACTTCAATCGCCACCAGTTCGTCCAATCCCTGACTTTGGCTGTGACCTCTTACTTCAATCCTTTTCCCCAGTTTTCCCAGCTTCCCAAATGCTTCTCGAATTTCTGCGTGGCTCAAATCGCGCACAAAGTCATCCACTACGAGTTTGCCGGACCTCACTACGATTCCTGCGGCCTGTCCCGCTTCATCGATCGTAGCGGTTGCGGCTCCATCCCTTCGGCGCGCCAACAAATTCCCGTTCGGCGTAAACACGAATTCTGCCTGATTCGTCTTGACGTGGATTCCGTCTGCTTGTTTTTCCGCTGTCACGGAAGAAATTTGCGGCGCAGTCTGTCTCGTTGCTTCCTTCTCGCAACCCGCTGACCCGCCAAACGCTAGGAGGGCGAGCAAATAGGTTGTTCCGACTGCGGAAAGACTCTTCCCTTGCATCGCTATTTCTCCCCGCGCCCGCGAAAATCTTCTCTGCATTTTCGTGATACACCTTTTCCAGAAGTTTTTGTCTGGCAGTGCCATTCCGTAGAGCGCCCACCGGCCTTGTCCGCGATGTCCCAATAAGGGAATTACTCTGCTTCGAGCCAGCGGAAGTAGTTCAAGTCACCTCGACAGTCGATAGAACGGTCATATTCCGCAAACCAAAATTGGATTGTTTTTCGTCCCAACGAGTTTGAACGGCAGTCAAGTTATCGATAGCGTCGAATTAAGAGGTTGTGACGATCAGAACGATATAGGCCCAGAACGTACAGAATGACAACCCCTTTGGTCGAATAGATAACTTGGCGGATGCGCAAGAGCGGTTCGCGTTTTGGCACTCCTAAGAGCTCGGCCATGCCAGGGTCTGCCATCGTCGCATCGACCTCTTCGTCGGAATAGCCCAGCTCCACGCCATAATCGCGCTCCAAAGTGCTGAACAGGGATGCTGTCCGCAACGGAGCAGACAGCAGGCCGGAAAACTGCTCGGCCGATAGATAACAGGTCTCCAGCGCGAAAGGCTCCCCAGCCACATGTCTCAATCGTTCCAGTTTAAGGACGCGGCTTTTCGGTGAAATTGACAGCCGAGCAGTCGCGTCTTGTTCATTGTCGATGACCTTTGCAAACAGGATCTTCGACTCTGCAGTTAACCTGCGGCTCCCCATCTGCTCGGTATAACTCATTAATTTGTTGAAGTGGATTTTGGGGGCAGCTACAAACGTGCCCACGCCGCGGCGGCGTTCAACGACCCCCTCGCGCTCGAGTGAGACTAGCGCCTGGCGAGCCGTCATCAGGCTGACGTCGTGAACTCGTGCCAGCTCTCTTTCCGAAGTCACCACATCCCCGGGCTTCAGTTCGCCAGCCTCGATGACTTTTCGAATCGCTCCTTCAATCCGCCGGTAGGCAGGAATTCCATTTGGACTCTTCGCTAGCATCTCAATTCCCTCGACTTACTCATCAGCTAAGACGAACAAACAACATGAAAAGTTTGCGAGCGAGCCTGCCGACCATACATATTTCTGGAACTTAACCAGATGCTCGCAGCCGCTAAGCCCGTGTCCCGGCTGAGAAGGGTGCACACTCCCTGCCCAAGCCGAAAGCTGACATCGCGCAAAGATAGATAGCTTGGTGCTCCAGAGCACCGCATTGAATTCCTTATAAAGTATTAGTTTTCTCTTGACAAGAGGAAACGCCCGCTATATAGCTATCGTCCGTCCGCTATATAGCTATCGTCAGCGATATAGCTATGACCCAGCGGGCGCCTTGTGGTGGGGTTTGTCGTCTATCTCAACTTTGGAAGAAGTGGTTGCAGGGTCGCGCGTAGCAACTCCTTCGGGGGAGCAATTCATGAAATGTGTACGTGTTGTTGGTCGGGTGCTGGTCGGCGCAGCGCTCATTTTATATGCAGCGCAGGGAATGTTGGCGCAGGAAGTCACAGCGTCGATTACCGGAACGATTTCGGATCAAAGTGGAGGGGCTGTCGCGGACGCTACCGTGACTGCCACAGACACGGAGCGCGGAACGACGTGGACCGCGCACTCGAATGACAGCGGTTTATACAATCTATTGCGGGTTCCGGTTGGAACCTACACTCTCCGAGTCGAAGCAAAAGGGTTCTCGTCGGTAGTTCGCGAGGCCTTCACGTTGGTGCTCAACCAGACTGCGCGTATTGACGTGGCTCTGAAAGTCGGCGATGTCTCGGTGACCGTAGAAGTTAGCGGCGATGCACCGGTTTTGAAGACGGATTCGACTCAAGTCGATACCGTTATTAACGCAGCGACGAACGACGCGCTGCCACTGGCCACTCGCAACTACGTAGAGCTGACTCTTCTGGCCCCTGGCTCTGTCACGGTCAATCCAGATGGATTCAACACCGGTAACAACACGGACTTCGGCTCTGAGCGCCCATACATCAACGGAAATCGCGACCAATCCAACAACTTTTTGCTCGATGGCATGGACAACAACCAAGTGTCGGATAACCTGCTTGGCTATACGCCGTCGCCGGACGCAATTCAGGAATTCAACCTCATTACCAGCAACGCGCCTGCTGAATTCGGGAACTTCCAGGGTGGTATCGTCAGCGCAACAATCAAATCCGGGACGAACAACTTCCACGGCGACGTGTGGGAGTTCTTCCGGAACGACGTTTTGAACGCCAATAGCTGGTCGAATAATTTTGCTAGCGGAGGACCAGCCCCGAAAGACAAACTTCGCTGGAACATGTTCGGCGGCACGCTTGGCGGTCCGATTTTTAAGAACAAGTTGTTTTTCTTTGTGGACTATCAAGGACAGAGGTTTGATCACCCCAGTTCCACGGTTCAAACGACAGTGTTTACAAATGCCGAGCGAGCGGGCGATTTTTCCGAGTTGTTGGCTTCTGGGATCCAGATTCATAATCCCTGCCAAACGGGTAGCGTTGCCCAGGGAAACTGCGTGGCGTACGCGTCGAATGCAACCCGTGCAGATTTCGCAGGAAACATCATTCCAAGCAACATGATCAGCCCTGTTGCCCAGGCATTGTTCAACTCTTCGCTGTATTTGCCTACGATCAACGGCGGAACCACGAACAACGCCCAGTACACAAAGGGATCTAATTTGAATGCGGATCAGGGCGATCTAAAAATCGATTATCAGGTCTCCAATAACGACCGGATTTCGGGTCGATTCACTCGCTCGTATCAAAACAACCCAACAACCAATTCGTTTCTATTGCTCGGCAACGGGTACTCACAGGCACCGATCTGGAACATCACGGGAGACTGGGTGCATAGCTTTTCGCCATCCATCCAAAACGACTTTCGTATAGGGTGGAATCACGTTACCACCAACAGCGGAACGACATTTGATCCTTCCGTTGGCGAATTTGGAACCGCTCTAGGAATTGGAAACGGAAATCCTACCGGGGTTCCCGGTTTGCTGGCGATTCAAGTCGGCGGCGGAATCGCGGACATCGGAGCCGGTGAGTCGACGGCGAGTTTCGATGATCACGTCTGGCAGTTTGAAGATTCTGTCAGCGTAACCCGCGGACGGCATAACTTTAAATTTGGCGGCCAGTACTGGAAGCAGGTCATCAAGACGTTCTATGCTGGCAACAGCGGTGAATTGGGACACCTGATCTTTAACAGTAACTTCACGGCATCCTCCGCAACTGGTTCACCAACCGGAGGATTCGGCGGCGCTGACTTCTTCCTGGGATTGCCGAGCGAACTGAATCGCGGCAACAGCACGGGCCAGACGTGGCAACAATCGAGCAACGTTTTGGGTTTCTACGGCCAGGACAATTGGCGCATTACCGACCGATTGACTCTAAATCTGGGCCTTCGTTACGAAGCCCATACGCCATGGGTCGAAGAGCATGATAAACAGGTCAACATCCAGTTGGGAACAGGCGCCGTGCTTTTTGCGGGCCAGGATGGCAACAGCCGCGCACTCTACAACGGGGTATACGGCGGAAAAGCCCTCCAACCCAGAATCGGTTTTGCCTGGTCTCCTGCGATGCTCGGCGGCCATACGGTTGTTCGCGGAGCGTTCACCATCTCCTCGTACATGGAAGGAACCGGTACAAACTTGCGTCTGCCTTTGAACCCTCCGTTCACACCGGCAGAATTTGACATTCAATATAATAGCCTTCCCCTACCCTTGCGAACGTCCACAGACGGTATTCCGGCGGTGCCGGCACCGACGCTGGACTGCCCAAATTACCAGTGCTTTGCGGGCGCGCTGCTGCGCATCTGGGATCCGAATGTGCAGCCGTCCATGTCGGACCAGTGGAACTTGACCGTCCAACACCAGTTTTGGAAGGACATGACCTTCCAGATTGGTTACGTGGGCCAGCGCGGAACTCACTTGATGGTGCCTTTCAACTATGCGCAGCGCGTGCTGAATTCTGACGGTTCAACTTCTCCTAGCCCATTCCTTGCGGGTAACCCTCAGCTTGCCGCGATTGCATCCGATAAAGCTTCGGGCACCCAGTCCAATGGAAACATGACCTACCACGCCATGCAGGCCGTGCTGCAAAAGCACATGAGCAAGGGCTTGCAATTTCAGGTCGCTTACACCTTTTCAAAATGCATGAGCGATAGCACGGGTTACTACGGTGCATGGGTGCGCACCGGAAGTGCTTCCGCCTATTTTCAGAATACTTATGACCAAAAAGACGAATGGGCACCCTGCTACTATGATGCCAGCCATGTCGTGAGTACGTACGCGATATACGAGTTGCCTGTAGGACGAGGAAGAATGTTCGGTACGGACATGAACAAGTTCGCCGACGCAGCGGTCGGTGGATGGTCCGTCAGCGGCATCATGACATCGTCAACGGGCTTTCCTCTGTCCGTCTTCCCCAGCGCCAATACAACCGGCGTGGATTCTCGCGGCCCGCGACCAGACTGCCTGGGAACGACTTCAGCACAAGGCAAGGTAGATGCAACTGGCGCACAAGGCTTCCAATGGTTTACAAACCCCGGGGTTTTTCAAAACTCCGCCACCGGAACGTTCGGTACTTGTGCACCTCAACTCGGCTGGCTGCGAGGACCTGGGTACATAAACTTTGACCTCAGCTTACAGAAAGATTTTCACATCACAGAACGCTTTAAGCTGCAATTCCGTTCAGACTTCTTGAATGCGTTCAACCACGTGAACCTCAACGGACCGAACACTACCCTAGGCAGCCCGACGCTCGGCTTGATCAATACTGCCCAGTCGCCACGAAACATCCAATTTGCTCTCAAGTTATATTATTAGACTGAGCGCGAGTATAATCGGGGGCAAGCGTCCAAAACAGACACTTGCCTCCGCTTGTTTTATGAAGCTGAAACCGACCCTCTCATTATTTGTTTTCTGTTTTGCTATCGGCCCCGCTTCGATGGCCCAGAAGCCCACGGAACCCTCAAATGTCAATTTGAAGGCTGTTCAGCAAGGGATTGCTCTATCTGAGCAAGGACGTTGCGGAGAAGCGCTGTCCCTGTTGAGAAAATTCGCTTCTGTCGGACAAAGTAACAAGGACGTCAAATTGAGAGCTGGGCTGGCCACAGTTCGCTGCGCGATGACCATGGACCGTGCGGATGTCGCTGTAGATGCGATTCGAATATTGACCCGTGATTTTCCTGCAGATCCCGACGTTTTGTACGCCACCGTTCACGCCTATTCCGATCTATCCACAAGGGCATCTCTGGCCTTGGTTCGTGTGGCTCCTTCGTCCTATCAGGCCCGGCAATTGAACGCCGAGTCTTTAGAGGCCCAGGGAAGATGGGATGACGCAGCGAATGAATACCGGGCCATCCTGAAGCAGGATCCAAAATTGGCTGGCATGCATTTTCGTATAGGGAGATGCATTCTCTCCAAGGAAGAAACTTCAACAACCAGCGCCGACGCTAAAAAGGAGTTTGAGGCAGAGCTAAAAATCGATCCAAACAACGCGGGCGCCGAATATATTCTCGGAGAATTGGCCCAACATGCCAGCGATTGGGGCGGCGCAATTGAACATTTCGGCAGAGCCGCAAAATTAAGTCCGGGATTTGCTGAAGCTCAATTAGGCCTGGGCATGGCGCTGATAGCGACCAACAAATTCGATCAAGCTGTGGCGCCACTTGAAGCATATACAAAGATTCAGCCGGGCAATCCTGCAGGTCATTATCAACTGATGATGGCTTACAGTCGAACAGGTCGCAAAGAAGATGCCGCACGAGAAGCTGCATTACAGCGACAAACGGCGGAAAAGTTAGAACAGGAAAAGCAGAGGAACCGAGGGGTTGAACCATCGCAACCTCCAACCCCGTGATACGGCTTAAACTTTAGAACTCTCGCGGCACGAAGCTTTGCCCTTAACAAACTTGAAGTGCAAGTTTCGAGATTCATTTTTTATCCAGCATTGCGGCAGGAGACTCTGAAACGTGGGTCATAGTGAGTTCCGTTGGCCATATCACTTGTTTCCACGCAGAGAATTTCTGCGTTTACTGGCGGAAAGCACGATTGCAAGCGGTGTAGGGTACATAGCAACGGCCGCACTCCTGAAACCTATCTTCCGGAGACCACCGGCGCGGGCTGCGCGTTTCTTGACTACGACAATGACGGCTGGATGGACATTTACCTGGTAAACAGCGGCCCGTGCGATTTCTTTCAGCCGAAGACTCCGCTGCGCAACGCGCTTTACAAGAACAATCGCGATGGAACGTTCACTGACGTAACGGAAAAGGCGGGCGTATCCGGAAATGCCTACGGAATGGGCGTCGCGGTGGGAGATTACGATGGCGACGGATTTCCCGATATCTATGTGACGCAATATCCGCATAGCGTGCTGTATCACAACAATGGCGATGGCACGTTTACGGATGTAACAGCGAAGGCCGGGGTAGCCGCCCCGGGATGGGGGACGAGCGCGGTTTGGTTCGACTACGACAATGACGGCGCTCTTGATCTCTTTGTTTGCCGCTTTGTTGACTTTTCCAAAGCCAAAAATAAATTTTGCGGCAATCTGAAAACCGGTGAACGCTGGTACTGCATCCCCAGCGTGTACGATCCGATGCCGTGCTGGCTTTTTCACAACAATGGTGACGGCACATTCACGGACGTCAGCAAGCAAAGTGGAATCGCCAGTGTAAAAGGAAAAGCTTGGGGCGCCGTTGCGTGTGACGTCAATAATGACGGCTTGATGGACATTTTTGTCGCCAACGACACCGTTGCCAATTTTCTGTACATCAATCGCGGCAAAGGAAAATTTGACGAAGCTGGATTGCTGGCAGGTGTTGCATACAGCGCTTATGGACGGCCGCGTTCAGGCATGGGCGTGGATGCCGCCGATTTCAACCAGGACGGCTGGATGGATTTGTTTGTCGCGAACGTGGATCAGGAGATGTTTTCCCTTTATCAGAACAACAAAGACGAGACTTTTCGCGATGTGGCGATTGCGACGGGAATTGGTTCAGCTACTCGGCTGCTCAGCGGTTGGGGCCTTAAATTCTTTGATTACGACAATGACGGCGAACTGGATCTACTGCTGTGCAACGGGCATCCGGACGATCACGTCGACGCGCGCGTAGGAGGGGTCACATACCTTGAGCCCATGCTGCTTTTCCGGAACACTGCTAAGGGTTTAAAGAATGTAAGCGGCGAAAGCGGAGATATTTTTCGGAAAAGCCTGGCTGCGCGTGGAATGGCGTTGGGCGATTTTGACAACGATGGCTCGGTGGACGTGTTGATAGCCACAAACAACGGCGCTCCCGTACTGCTGCGCAACAATGCCGGAAAAGAAAATCACTGGCTGGGAGTTCAGCTGATCGGGAAGAAGTCCAATGCGGATGCTATCGGAGCTCGAGTCACCTACCAGGCCGGAAACTTGATGCGCAGGCGCGTAAAAGTGGGCGGAGGCAGCTACCTTTCCTCTCACGATCCGCGTATTGTCTTAGGCCTGGGAAAACGCGAAACAATCGATTGGCTTGAAGTGAAATGGCCGCTGCCGGGCGGCGGAACGCAGCACTTCAGGGATCTTCCTATCGACCGCTACATTACGATTGTAGAAGGGGAAGAAAAATGGAAGTAGTGCCACGATTAGTCACACGTTTCACGATTCTGCTGCAGCCGCGCGTGCAGACAGGAGTCGAAGGTCGGATTCTTCCATCTGAAATTTGATGCGACCCTGTTGAAAAAGAGTCATCTGCGCCAGAAGGGGCGGTGCACGTCCATCGATATGTTCAAAGCCTTGCGAAACTCGCCTAACATTATTTTCGTGCGCCTACTGCTGCTGGCGCTCGCGTCGTGCTCACTCAATGGCTTCCTTGCAGGGCAGGACAAGATGCCCCGCTTCCGCGTCGTTGCCCTCGCAGAGCACGGTGGCATTCATAAGCCCTTTGTCGACGCCGCCAAGGTTTGGCTCGGAAAATTGGCCAGCGAGAACAATTTCACCGTGGACTACATCGAAGACACGCAAAAAATCGACGACGCATTTCTCGCACAATATAATCTGTTCATCCAGCTGAATTACCCTCCCTATAATTGGACCGACACGTCACAGGCCGCCTTCATTAAGTACATCGAAGAAGGCAAAGGTGGTTGGATCGGATTCCACCACGCCACTCTCTTGGGAGAGTTTGACGGTTTCCCGATGTGGACCTGGTTCCACCGATTCATGGGAGGAGTTCGCTTCAAGAATTACATTGCTACGTTTGTTACCGGCACAGTTATGGTTGAGGACAAGAGCCATCCGGCGATGAAAGGCATTGCTTCACCTTTCCGGATCGAAAAGGAGGAGTGGTACACCTACGACACCACACCGCGGCCAAACGTCCATGTGCTGGCCAGCGTGGACGAGAACACTTACACCCCCTCCACTGATCAAAAGATGGGAGACCATCCGGTAATCTGGACCAACAAACACTGCAAGGCCAGGAATATCTACATATTCATGGGTCACCATCCGGAGCTGTTCGAAAACCAGGCATTCACGCTCCTGTTTAGGAATTCCATTTTCTGGGCCGCTGGTCGGCAGGAGAATCGCGAAAAATGAAGCGAGCGGCTGTTCCTGGGGAAATACCGCGTAGAGCCTGTCTGTTCACTGGATTTCAGGCACTGTGCGCGGCCACTCTTTTGATGTTTTCTTGGAATGGAGTTGCAGTTGCAAAAGAACCCGCTTTCAAGGTACTCGCATTCTACTCGACAGATGTTGAGCCCGATCATGTGCATGCTGCCAAGGATGCCCTCGCTTTCTTTCAAGATCTGGCCGCAAAAAACAACTTTGTGTTTGACGCAACGACGGACTGGGGAAAGCTCAGTGAAAGCGATCTAAAGCCGTACCGCCTGATCCTGTGGCTGAACAATTTCCCTCAAACTCCGGAGCAACGAGCGGCCTTCGAGAAGTACATGGAACACGGCGGCGGCTGGCTGGGTCTTCACGTTGCAGGTTACAACGATAAAACGACGAATTGGCCGTGGTTTGTAGATTTTCTGGGTGGAGCGGTGTTTTACACGAATAACTGGCCGCCACTGCCGGCGAAATTGGCTGTCGATGACCGGACGCATCCCGTGACCAGGCAACTTCCCGCGACCTACCTGGCCCCAGCGAACGAGTGGTATCTCTGGAAGCCCAGCCCGCGCCTTAATCGGAATGTCCAGGTCCTCGTTACGCTCGATCCTTCCAACTACCCAATCGGCGTCAAGGACGTCATTACCGGCGGCGACCTTCCCGTCGTGTGGACGAACACCAGGTACAGAATGATCTACATGAATATGGGTCATGGAGAAAAGATTTATTCCGACGCGACACAAAACGAGCTGTTCAAAAATGCAATTCTCTGGCTCGGGAATCAGAAGTAACTTCCTCGGCGGCAGGAAACAGTGGAGGACCACAAGTGAAGATGCTTCGGATAACGTCGCTCGTTGCCTGCCTGGCACTCGGCATCCGCGTCGAGGCGCAGACGGCCGCGCAGCCCATGAAGCAACTTCTGGTACTCGGTGAGGGAAAAGGCTACCGGCACGAGGCCGTTTCTCACGCCATTGCAACCATCGAGCGCCTCGGCCGGGAAACCGGTCTCTGGACTACAACCATCCGGACAGATACGGAGGTACTCACGAAGAAAAAACTCGAATACAATGCAAAAAATCTGAACAACTTTGACGCAGTGCTCTTCTATACTGGCGGCGAATTGGAAATGGACCCGGAACAGAAAGCTGCGCTTCTCTCGTTTGTCCATGACGATGGCAAAGGCTTTA
>QHYO01000437.1 GCA_003224135.1 Acidobacteriota bacterium
GGAGGCCGGCTCGAAGGGCGCCAAAAGCTGGTATGCGAGCTCACGGTGCGAAACGGCCTTGTCGTCTGGGACTTGAATGGAATAGCTCGAGGAGACTGGCAAAAAAGAACGGCGTTTGTTCCGCACCCAGAATGGGATGGCACCCTTCCCCTCAAACGGTAGAAGGTGCTCCAAAGGCATCTTGTATAGAGAACTGATCTTTGTGGCTTGCGCTTACCTAGCTGCGTGTTCTACGCGTCCTTCTTTTCAGGGCCGATGCTTGAACTAAGCTACAAAAATCACATGCCGACTTAGCGATACTATCGACGCTGACCACTGGGTCAGGTTCTCGAAAAAAGGAACCTGTACCATTTTTTCGTTGCCCCATTTTGCAGTGGAGGCCTAAGGTGGACATTATGATGGTCTCGCCATAAAAACCATGAGATCAACACTGGGTCTTCGCGCCAGCCAAGCCCAAGCCTCACCTCTTGAGGGATCTGGGATATTCCGCGCTCATCAGGCGGAATCCAGTCTGCGTCAGCTCGTGCGGAACGAGTGGTGGCTTTGGCTCTCCGCGCTCGTAGTGAGCGTGCTTTCGGCGACGACTTTTGTACTCACCGCGATCCCCTCGTATTTCCGGCACCGCGAGCATTTTTACGAAATCAGCTCCGATCAGGCGCGGTGGGGAATCCTATGCCTGGTTCTTCTCTTCTACGGCTGGCTGGTTTACAGGCAATGGACCTTCCGGCGACGGCGGAGCGAACTGTCACGGGATGACGCCGGGAAGGAAGTGCTGACTGGGCAAATTCCAGAATCATCCAGCATCGATGCGGTGACGGGCTTACACGTGCGCGCGTTCATCGAGCAGCAGCTTGTCAAAGAGATTGCCCGCGCTAAGCGGCAGAACAGTCCGCTGAGCTTGGCCACGATTCATCTCGATGAATTTGCCGAGATCACAAAACGCTACGGGCAATCGGCCACAGACGCGGCGCTTAAAGAGCTGGCCCGGCGCCTGAAGAAAGCGTGCCGTGGCTCGGACTTTGCAGTGCGCCTGTCAAATGACGATTTTCTGCTGGTGCTGCCGGAATGCGGCTTGGGTGAAGTCAAAACAGTCTTGAACCGGCTTGGTTCTCTCGAGATGGTTTGCTCGGGGCGGAAAGTAGACCTCGCCTACACGACGGGCTGGGTCGATTATCAACCGGGCGACCTGCCGTCGGATTTGCTCAAGCGCGCCACGCAACTGCTTCACCTGTACGAGAACGCCGTGAAAGACAGCTTTTCTTCTACGTTCGCACCGCACTAAACGGGTCGGGAATCGATTGACCTGGAAATAGAAATTGGCGGCGAGGCTTCGCCAGTGGAAACGGTGAGCTTCAAAAGAAATCGAAAAGCGGACGCGACTCCACGCCATTGGTCTTGAGCAGTGCCCAATCGAAGCGTTCTTCGTGAGACTTCGAGGTGCTGACAACCTCGAACCCCAGGACATCCCGGTAGAATGCAATGGACGTAGGCATATCGAACACTTGCAATAGCGGCGCCATCCCTCGAATTTCAATCCCCATGCGACCCTCCTGTTGAATCCTTCGGACGCTCACAACTTCGCGATGTGAGGCTGCAGCAGTTCATCAACCTCCCGATACCCCGACGGAAACTCGACGCCATTCACTGACGCTCCCGCATCGAGCAACATCTGAACCGAGTCGGGCGATCTTCTATTTGTCCAGTACGAATCCACGCAAGCGCGTACGGCAAGAGTCAACGGCGTTCGTCCTTTTCCGTCCAATATATCTATTGGCGCTCCGCGTTCGATCAGAACTTTGATCGTAGCGGGGTACGCCTTCCAGGCCGCGACGTGCAGCGCCGTGCTGTTCTTCGCGATATCGAAATAGCCGTCACCATTCTCATAGATCGCTCGAACGTCCACGCCGAGGTCAAGGAGTTGGCGAACGCCGTCCGTATTCCCGACGCCTGCGAACTCGGCAAGCAGCTTACCTCCCTCTCCCACCACTTCGCGGACGAGCTGAGGTTCGCGCGCGGCAATCGCACGGACACTCGCTTCATCGTTTCTCGCACATGCAGCAATCAGCTCGTCAACCCCGTGAAGGTCGATGGGAACGCCTCGCCGTTCGAACAGCGCAAGCACGTCACGTCGTCCTCTTCGTGCGGCCATCGCCACAGCCGATTTCCCCGGGGATGGCAGCTGCGAGCGATTTGGGCGATCTGCAATGAGCGTCGGGTCGGCGCCATGCTCCAGCAACGCTTCGATGATTTTGATGTCGTTGTCGCTCAGCACGGCATTGTGAATTGCCATCTTTCCCCATCGTGTCCTTCGATTTGGCTGGACGCCTTGCTCGAGCAACCATTTAATCCCCTCATAATCGTGCCAGTCGGTCTTGCGGAGCAGGATTGTCCCGAGACTCTTGTCGGTGAGCTTCCCGCTCTCGACCAGTATCTTCAAGGCAGCGTTGTCGTATGTTTCCGGTGCATGATACGGCGTTTCCTCGTCGTTCGGGTTGGCTCCGCGCTCAAGCAGTAAGCGAGTCAGCTCCGCGTGGTGGGCAATTCCGGCGGCGCCATAGAGCGCGCTCTCCCACTCCGGATTGGGCTGATGATTTTGTTCCATCCACCCGGTATTTGCGCTCGCACCTGCATCGAGCAGCGCCTTCGCCGCTCGCACGAACCCGTCCGACCGCGGGAGGTCCAGCCGCAGGTATCGCGAGAAACACAGGTGCGTGAGCGCATCCCAACCGCGAGGACCACCCTTCACAGTGGCGTTCTGCGGATCGAGCGCCAGAAACCGGAGCACGCCAGCATCGTCGCCCAGAATTGCGGCCGCATGGATATCGCTCGTCGAAACGCCGGGATACGCGGCCAGAATCGCCTCGGCTTGCTCAAGTGTTCCAGACGCATGTCCGGAGTCGCGCGGAACACAAGCGGCCTCAATGAACGCCGCCAGTGGATTCTCTAGTGAGTCGACCGGCCGCTCACGAGCCAGTGCTTCGATGTGTTTCGCAAACTTCGGCCAGCTCTCGAAGCCGTGCTCCCGTGCGATCACCAATTGGGCATCGGCCAGAGCAAACCTCGCGTTTGCAATTTCGGAATCTGGCAGTTTTGCGAAACCCGGATGATATTTCTTGACTCGCTCAATCGCTTCAGGAGCGCCGGACTCGCGAGCCCGAAAAACCTTGAAGACTTTGACGAGGTCCTTTGCTTGTTTCTTATATTGTTCAAGGTTGGGACGAGCAGGTACTTCTTTGGCATCCATTACGACCTTCCTTTCGTAACTGCGCCTGGAGTCCGCCCGAATCAGGCTGAAAGAAGGTTCGTAACCTTCGAAACTATACGTAAGGTGGGCACGGCCCTTTTCGCGGACTGGATGCGCCCTTCGCGCTAAGCGTCAGCGTAAGCATATCCCTTCCCCAAGTCAATCGCGTAGCGGCCCCGTTGCTCACCATTCGATCCGCACATGATTTCAAGTGCTCCATTTGGCTTTTGTGTCTGGGCCTTCACGCGAATTTTTCCAGCGTCCCGTACGCGACCTTTCTTGCAACTCATTTTCTCGCGTACTGCTTCGGGCTGATTCCTACGTCCGGCGCAGAAGCCCTCGTTCTTGGGTGCCCAGCAAGTGCGGCACAGAAAAAGGAGATTCAAAAAACTGTCTTATCTGCGTCTTAAGTGGAATGGGTGAGCGTTCCTTCGCCAGCAGGTCGCTGACGCGGGCCTACGTTGGCACTAGCATAGGCGCTCCTGGCACAGGAATTGACCCCGTACTCGTGCCAGGAAGGAGCGGGTCACGCGTCTGCATCTCCTCTTGACAATCAGTGGGAGAGATGTATCCTTCCCCCTGACCCTCAGGAGGAATGCGCCGATGGCGGACAAGTCGACGGATCTCGTTCAAGGCACTCTGGACATGCTCATCCTGAAAACGCTAGCGCTCGAATCAATGCATGGCTATGGCATCGGTGTCCGAATCGAACAGATGAGCAATGGAGTCTTTCACGTCAATGCAGGTTCGCTGTTTGTCGCCTTTCAGCGGTTGCAGCGCGCGGGACTGATCAAGAGCGAATGGAAGGCCACGGAGAACAGCAGGCGAGCGAAGTACTACGCTTTGACCGAACAGGGTCGAAAACGGCTCAACAGCGAAACGCGGGAATGGAGCAGGCAGGTGGCGGCGATCGCCAGAATCCTGGAGGCGTCGTAGAGAGCGATGTCTTTGCTGCGAAGGATCGCGAGCGGTCTGCGAGCGCTGTTTCAAAAGGAACAGACTGACCGGGAGCTGGACGAGGAGCTGCGCGCCTACCTTGAGATGGCGATCGAGGAAAAGATGAAGTATGGAACGAGCCGCAAAGATGCGACTCGAGCGGTGCGATTGGAACGCGGGAACGCAGAGGTCGCAAAGGAAGTGATCCACACCGCCCGATGGGAATCTGTTGTAGAGACGTGCTGGCAGGACTTGCGCTTCGCTCTCCGCACGCTGCGCAAGTCTCCCGGCTTCACCGCGATGGCTGTCCTCACGCTCGCTCTCGGCATCGGCGCCAACACCGCCGTCTTCACGGTCGTCAATGGAGTGTTGTTGCGACCGATGCCATTCCCTGAAGCGGACCGACTCTTCCTCGTTTCATTAGCACCGCGAGGTGGACCCTTTGAATGGCAACCCGGGATTTCAGATCGCGACTACCTCGCGTTTCGCGATCAGGATCAGGCGTTCGAGAATGTTGCGTCATTTACGAAAGGAACCACGGCAAATCTTACAGGCGCCGGTGATCCGCTCCAGATTCCGGTGGCGTATGTAACGATGCAGTTTTTTGCAGCACTTCGGACGAATCCGGAAATCGGCCGTGGCTTTCTTGCAGGTGAAGACGAGCCTGGCCGCGACCACGTCGTTTTGCTCGGCAACGACCTCTGGAAGGAGCGATTCGGCTCGGACTCCGGAATTTTGGGAAAAACCATCAGACTGGACGGCCTTGACCGCGCCGTGATCGGCATCATGCCGCCCGGGTTCGCGTTCCCGGGTGCCAAGGCCTGGATGCCACTGGCCATCCGCGTCGATGAGCACAATTCATTTACTCGACCTGTCGTGGGACGGCTGAAATCGGGCGTTCCTCCTCAACAAGCTAGAGCGGAGCTCGAGACTTTCGCGGGGCATTTGCCTCTCGGTCCAGGCGAGAATCAGCGGATACCGCAAATTATTCCGCTAAAAGATTTGTTCGTCGCAAACATTCGTCCCTCGCTCGTGGTTTTCACTGGAGCAGTATCATTGGTGCTCCTGATCGCGTGCGCGAACGTAGCAAGTCTGTTCTTGGTTCGAGCCGCTGGCCGGGGACAGGAGATGGCAGTACGTAGTGCGTTAGGCGCAGGCCGCTGGCGGCTTGTGCGGCAGTTACTTACGGAAAGCACTGCCCTTTCGTTCACAGGCGGCGCCGCGGGACTCTTGCTGGCATTTTGGGGCGTCCCGGCGCTGCTTGCTTTAGCACCCGCAGGAAAAATCCCTCGACCGGAAATGATCAGGATCGACGGTTGGGTGCTCGCCTTCACTTTTGGCATTTCGACGATCACGGGCATTCTGTTCGGCTTGGCTCCAGCTTTCCAGGTCCTCAGGCGTGATATCCGGGACTCCTTGAGTCAGGCGGGGCACCGTGTGACGGGAGGCCACGAAAGACTGCGCGGCGCGCTGGCGATCTCCGAAATTGCCCTCGCGCTCATCTTACTCACTGGCGCTGGTCTGATGTTGAAGAGCTTCTTGCTGCTTCGCTCCGCAAATCCCGGTTTTGTGTCGCAAAACGTGATGACCCTGACTGTCGACCTGCAAGATTCGACCTATCGCACAGCTGCTCAAATGCAGGCTTTCCACACGCGCGCACTCGCAGGGCTTTCCAGCCTGCCAGGAGCAGTTGTTGCAGGAGCTGTGGATTGGTTACCGCTTGGCAGTGCTTTGACCATGGGCGATTTTCAAGTGGAAGGGCGCCTCCGGCCGCCGGCTTTCATCGTGGACAAACCCTGTGTTAGCCCCGGTTACTTTAGAGCGATGGGAATTCGCCTGCTAAGCGGACGTGAGTTCACTGAACACGATAACAAGACTGCTCCGGGTGTGGTGATCGTGAGCCAATCCGTCGCACGAACCCTTTGGCCGGGCGAAGATCCCGTGGGGAAGCGCATTTCGATGGAAGATCATCCCAAAGGCGAAGATTAGCTAACTGTAGTCGGTGTTGTGGATGATCTTAAACAACAAGCGCTGGCGAAGAGCCCGGATCCAGCCATCTACCAACCCTATCTCCAAGTCTCGCACCCATTCTTCTTGAGCCACATGACGTTTGTGGTGAGAACAACCACTCCCCCAGAAAGCGTCGCTTCGGGAATGCGGGCCATTTTCAAAAATGTCGACAAGGACCAACCCATGTCGATCACTTCGATGGACAGCGTGATTGCGACCACGATTGCCGAACCGCAATTCCAGGCGCGACTGCTGGCCTCGTTCGCGCTGATCGCCTTGGCGCTCACCATCGTGGGCGTCTACGGTGTGCTGTCTTATTCCGTTGTGCAACGCACCCAGGAAATCGGAGTGCGCATGGCGCTGGGCGCTCAGAATGTGGATGTGTTGCGGATGCTGCTTCGAAAAGCGCTGGTCCTCGTCTCCGCGGGAATTGTCATAGGCGGGGCGGGCTCGCTGGCCTTTGCGCGAGTGCTCGCGAAATTCCTGTTTGAGGTCAAGCCGGGCGATCCAGCAACGTTTACGGCAGTGGCGTTGGTGCTAGCGAGTTCGGCGCTCGCCGCCTGCTACATTCCCGCCCGGCGTGCCACAGGCGTCGACCCTCTGGTGGCCTTGCGTTACGAGTAAGTTTCACACATGTCTGGTCCGAGTCTTCGAATCGCTTGGTCGTCTCGTCTGGGCTCTGCTCGCTGATCACGTGATTTCGGACTGTGATGACCGTGGCGGGCATTTCGACTCAATACTCCCCGTTCTTCAATCCGGGGCGACGCCTGGTTTCAAAAAAATAATCCTCCGCCAATCTAGTTTCGCTTGTCTCTCATTGACACTCTAACTATCCCCGATATATGTATATGTCGAATGTCTAGGAGGCGCGATGCCGATTGAGAAATCCGACTTGCTGCAGGGCACGCTTGACATCGACCGAGCGTCCGCACGGCATAGCGCCGATTGCGGGCAAGTTGTTCGAGCCACATCCAGCCCCACGTTTCTCGCGTGGGCGTGGAACTCTGGGTAGCGCATACGGTCTCGGTTGGTCTGGAAATAGTGAAGGCCGCGACGTGCTTCCTGCGAGCGAGGGATCTGGCGGCGGATGGCGTTGAGCAAAGCTTGGAATTTTCCGGTGTCGAGTTCTTCCTGCCTACGTTCTGCCCACTCCGTTGCGCGTGGATGAGTGAGGCCGTAGAGAGCTTTTCCGAGATCACTCAAGTGTTGTTTGGCATGATAGCGGTCAACAATCTGGGTGGCATCGGGAAACTGATCCTCGGCGAGATTCCAAATCCAAAGGGCCCCATCTCCGAGCACGACTCTGCATGGCGCGTGGCAGAAGCGGCGGCGCGTAGCTTCGCGCCAGACGCGTTCGGCAAAAGGAGCGCGTGCGGCAGCGGTATCCAGCGCGGAAGCGCTCTCTAGAGCCGCCGAGTAGGTGACCGATCCTGCATCGCGGATGGGCGTGCCTTCTTCATCGCGCGCTTCCGCACTCCAAATGGTGCAGAGTTTCACTTCGCCGGTTTTGGCCGATCCGTCCGGCTGCTTGCCGATCCGGCCAGCGAGTTCCTCGGCGCGTAAAGGAATCCCTGTTCCGTCCATGCCGAGATACAAGGTCTGTGGCAGAGGAAGCATATCGGATGGTTCGCTGTGCTGGCGTTCGTCTTCGGCGATCTCTTTTCCGAGCGCTTCTGCGGTTCTCTCCACCTGCTTGGCATCCAGCGCCACACCGGCCAGTTCGGTCAACAGTTCGCTGCCTTCCTGGAAGCTGACCATCGCACCGACCGTGCCCACCATGCGCGTGAGGGCGGGAGACAAGGAAGTGTTTTCTATCTCCAGATGCGCGTCGCGAGGATAGTAACCCTGGCCACAAGCGGAGCAATGATAGTAGGCGCGTTCGAGTCGCAAGGGGCCCAGCACACTGACGACGTTCTTGGTCCGGCACGCGACATAACGCGCTCGGTTCCCACAAGGACAACGAAGTGCACTCGCTTCATCGGAAAGATCGGCGTTGAGACGCTGCTCAATGGCGTGAGCCGCGAGCCGCAGAGTACGCTGGCGCAAAGCGACTTCCAAGGCCTCGAAATCCAACTCCGCGAGGGCTTGCCGACCTAAGAGGGCTTCGACTTCTTGGGCGACTTCGGCTTCCAGCGCTGTTTGGAGCCCCTTTTTTGGGCGGCCTCGGAAGCGGCCGCCGGACCTTGGAGTTGGGCATTGGCCCATTGCTCGCAAGCCTCCCAGAAGGCCTCCACTTGACGTCGGAACTGTTGGCCGGCCTCGACCTGACGGCGCACCAATTCGGCCTGGGCGGCAGCGACAAAGCGAGATTCGGTTCGCCCCCCGACTCCCCGCGTGAGACTGAAATACGGGCCGTGGCGTGCGTTGGCGTCGCTGGCACAAGCACAGCCGGGTTTACTGCACTTGACGTAGCGTTCCGAGAACGAGCCTCGGCGCATCGGTCTAGCCTGCGCCAGCTGCGCAGCGAGATCACGAATACGTGCCGGAACTTCGCGAGAATCAGCCATGGTTCCTCCTTACGGCCATAATAGCCGTAAGAATACTACCTTACCATCCTATTCTCATGCCTTTCTCACTTCTATGTCGTGCACCCTTTCGCTTGTCTCTCATTGACACTCTACCTATCCCCGATATATCTATATGTCGAATGTCTTAGGAGGCGCGATGCCCATTGAGAAATCCGACTTGCTGCAGGGCACGCTTGACATCGACCGAGCGTCCGCACGGCATAGCGCCGATTGCGGGCAAGTTGTTCGAGCCACATCCAGCCCCACGTTTCTCGCGTTTCTTCTTTGAGTAGGTTGGGTTTCCGAATGCTCGCCGCGCCGCGTAGCGGGCCTTTTCAGGCTTCATTCCAGCGGCGATGTTTTCGGCAATCTGCCGGTCGATATGAAATTGAATCTCATCGCTTATTCGCTGGGCGATTTGCTCTCGACGGAATAAAGTCTGTAGCCGAAGCCACAATCTCCGAGCCTACGTTCATTGCATCATTCGTATCTCAACGCAACCATCGGATCGACGCGGGCAGCGCGGCGGGCTGGAATGAAACTGGCGACCAATGCGATCGAAACTAAGACGCCGGTTGCCACGGCAAAGATGAATGGATCGTTTGGTCGGAGATCAAAGAGCAGCGAACCCGCGCCTCGGGCGGCGGCGAGAGCAAGGACAATGCCGGCGCCGACGCCAAGAACAAGCAGCACCAGAGTTTGCCGGACGATGATGCCGACAACATCTCCCCGGCTCGCTCCTAGGGCCATGCGGATACCAATCTCGTTTCGGCGCATGGCCACAATGTAAGAGATGACGCCGTAGAGTCCGACCACTGCGAGGAGCACCGCCAGCAAACCGAAGAATCCTGACAGCATTGCCATGAGTCGCTCCTCAACAAGCCCATCGCGAATCTGCCTCTGAAAATCGACGAATTCCGTGATAACGTCGCGAT
Organism: Acidobacteriota bacterium; assembly: GCA_003224135.1. Lineage (GTDB taxonomy): Bacteria > Acidobacteriota > Terriglobia > Acidiferrales > UBA7541 > Acidiferrum. Next base: position 9,633 of record QHYO01000437.1, read on the forward strand.
GCTTTCCGGCAATCTGGCGCTTGGCAGTCGCGGCAATCGCCGCTGGCGCAAGATTCGAGTGGATCATCACGTTGGACCAAGGGCCTTGATTTGGGAACTGCGACGCTGGGGCAAACGTCATAGGCGGAATCTGACCACGCAGGTCGTTGTATTTTGTATCTGGTATGACGCCGACAATTTCGTATACGGTGGAAGATAGTTGGGTTCCTGCCCGGTGCGCAGCGTCTGTCCAATGGGTTCGACGCCAGATAAGCTGGCGTGTGCTCGCACGAGCCAGCATCAAGTTGGCGAGGTTCGCGCACGCGATCAGCAGCACGAGTCCTGCGATGCCCAGCAATAGCATGAGCGAGCGATCATAATCCCGCAGCGCGCTGACACCAGTTGAGGCCGGGTACGCCGCGAGCTTGAACTTTTTGTAGGTCTCGATGGTGTGTGCGTCGCGGTCCGAGAGAACGGTCGCTTCGAAAATGCCGGGGCTGAGCGCATCCATTTCTGCTGTGGCCCGTTGAATGGTCCAGCCGGGCCTCAGACGGCCCATCACTGACACATCGAAAATGTGGCGACTTAATTCTTCTTTCGGCTGGCAAAATGGGAGTGCGATATCGAAGTGATCGCCAACGACCATCCCAAAAAATCCGGGTGGCGTTACGCCGATGATCTCGACCAGCTCGTTGTCCACGATACGCCTGATAGCAGGGGAAAGGTCGCGCCCGCCAAGTTCGCTCCGCCAATACGAGTAGCTGACGACCGCCCTGGTAACGGGACATGCGCCCTCGTCTTCGGACATCAGCAGTCGTCCACGGAAAGCCCTGACTCCCAATACCTGGAAGAAATCGCCGGTGACCCAAAGCCCTTTGAAGCGTCGCATCTCGCTTCCCCGGCCTACATACCTTTGGTTCACGCTCCAAGCAAATACGCCCGAGAAGGCCTGCTGCTGGTCTCGGATTTGCTGCCACAGCGGTCGCGTCAGCTCTCCATATTGCTGATTGATGCCCATGCCCTGATGTCCGGCGTCTGTGATGCGAACTTCGGCGAGTTCTTGCGGATTTTGCACGGGCAGGCTGCGCAATCGGATCGCATCGAGCAACATAAAAATGGCGGTGTTTGCGCCGATTCCGAGCGACAGAGTAACAATCGCGGTTACCGTGAAGGCAGTACTTTGGCGGAGTGTCCGCAAGGCGTAGCGAACGTCTGCAAAGAAACTTTCGATGGAAGGCCAGCGCCAGATTTCACGACTGTCCTCCTCAATAATAGTCACATTTCCAAATTCGCGGCGAGCGACGGCCGCCGCCTCTTTTCTTGACATGCCGCTGGCAACGAGTTCCTCGATTTTTTCCTCAAGATGTTCGCGAATCTCTTCCGAGAGATCTTTGTACAGGTGGCGGCGAGCGAAAAATTGTTTCATCCAACTCATAATTCACCCGGCGCCAGGACGCGCGTAATTCCTTCCAGCATCTTTTCAAATCGCGATACCTCATGCGCCAGGTGCTTTGCTCCTGCCGGCGTCAGTTTGTAAATCCGCACACGGCGGTTTGTGGAGGAGATTCCCCACTCGGCTTTGACCAACTTATCTTTCAGAAGCCGTTGCAGAGCGGGATAGAGCGAACCCTCCTCAATTTGGAGTAAATCGTTTGAAGTACGCTTGATATGCTGCGCGAGCGCATAAGCGCATACCCATGAAGAGGCTGCCGCCTCAACGTGCGAAGAATCATCATCTCCAGCGCGCCGGGAAAGAGATCCCGTTGCTCGCGATTTTTCATGGAGGAGCAGTGCTCCGGCGCCTCGACTCAAGCGATGTTAGTCTAGGCCTAGAGCAAAATAGTATGAGGGGGTTTGATTCAAGTCAAGAGGAAATAGCGCCCGGAAGCAGCCCTTCGCTTCTCGAAGACCGCCGAAGGCGAATGGGCTTCAAGCCCGAATGCCATGGCCACTACGGGGAATTAGCACGCAAAGTTAGTTCGTCGGATTTGAGGTGACGCGAAGCGCCTACATTTCCGACCATTGCGACAAACTTCTGTCATTCATGAACACGCAGCGAGGCGTCTCCTGTAAGCACGGGAATTTGCTTCTGTTGAGAATCCGATGCACGTACACGGGCGAACGACAGCTTTGAAGAACCTGTGCCGATTGCGCGCACGACCACAGAGGCCAGAGTTCCCGTGCCGTTCACTCCCAAAGTGTTTGGCTGACGTGTTAAGGAGATAATCGCTTGGCCGCGCTCCCTGTCGATATTTTGCACGAGGGCAATCTCCTGAGTCCCACCGGAGAGCAGATCACCATGATGCACTTCCTCGATGCTCAATATTCGCGGGTCGTATTGGAGCAGGAAAGGAACAGAGAACAGATCCTTCACATTCTCAGCGATTACGTCAATCGACGTCTTCTGTCCAATCTCTAAGCTTATGTTTTCAGGTTCCAAGCGAATGCGGGCGGGTTCGAGGCGAACTGTAGCGGGAGGAAGCGTCGGAGCAAGGGCAGAGTCCTCGCGCCGCACTTGGATGTTCGTTTCAGTACCGGCGCTGACAGGCCGGATGTCCGCTTGCATCAACGCCGGGAGACGGACGATCCGGGGCACCAGCACGATCAATACTTCGTTCTCCTCATGATCGGTCTTTTCGCTTGAGAAAAGATAACGAAGGACCGGAATATGCGCGAGTCCTGGCCACCCGTTGAGCGCTTTGGAGTCAACATGCTCGAATAAGCCGCCGAGGATGCTGACTTCGCCCTCCTTCAGACGAATGTCGTGTTCGATTTTGCGCTGGCTAATAATGGGCTGCTGGATGCCGCCAATCGTGCTCGTCCCTGTCACAGAAGAGACTTCGATCGACAACTTCAAACTGACCTCGTGGTTTGGATGGATGCGGGGCGTAATGTCAATGTTGACACCGACATCGATATACGTGAATTGCGTGTTTACAAGAGGATTTACCGAGGCTGAGGTCGACGAAAAACTTCCCGTTGCCACGGGTACACGGTCGCCGACCCGGAGCTTGGCCGGTTGTCCATCGACAGAACGGAGTTCTGGATTCTGGATGATGTGCGACGTGCTGTCCGTGAAAATTGCATTGGCAGTGGCTCCTGGCAGCGTGATGCTGTAGTTTGTGGCTATGTGGCCCAACTCGCTCAAAGGTGCCTTCGTCTTAGTCGAAGAAGAGTCGCTTGGCGGCGTGTAGGAGAGCGTGGCCGTGCTTCCCGGATCGATACCCAGTTGATGCACTTTGTCGCGTCTGGCCTGGAGCACCTCTACCTGGATAACTACCTCGGGCTTTGCGTTGTCCACATCGTGGATGATTTTAGCCGCGAGGGCCAGTTTGTCAGGCGTATCGCGGATGACGATAGCGTTTTGCGAATTCAGTTGCTGGACGCGCTTGAGGTCGAGTAGCTGCCTCAATCCATTCACAATCTCCGTCAGATCTTGTGACAGGACCGTATTCGATAAATAATACGTTTGTACAATCTGTTCCTCGTAGTCGCGGCGCTTTTGAGGTTGGTCCGGGATCACCATCACGATGTTCTGCGTTACGGGCTTCCAAAAAGCCTTTGCTTCAAAAGAAACAACGTCAAGCGCCTGCTCGAGTGTGACTTCGGCTAATTCTACTGAGATCCGTCGCGCCGGGAAGTCCGGATCGAATATTACTGTCAGGCCAGCGAGCTTGCCTATCGTTTCGTAAACAATCTTCGAATCGTTCACCATCTTGATGTTGATCGGTGAGTTGGATAGGGGCTTCAACTCCGGCGGACCCTCAGCTAGGGCGTGAAGGGCCTGCGGCCTGATAGCCTGATCGAGGACGCCTTCAGGCCCGGTTGGCCCCACCAACGAAAAATTCGGTCCGAACACCAGCAACAAACCTAGAATGGAGCGAAAAGAAGCGCTCAGCATATCTTGTGCTCCAAAATCCTGCCCGTTGCAGTTTGCACTCTGGTTTCCTCCCCGAGCACAGTTCGCAAATGTCCTGCTCGTCGAAAGCCGTTACACAGCAAGCAAGTTGCCGTTCGCTTGACGGGCTCGCGTCCGTCCCGAAAAGCAAACTTCTGGCTCATTCATGCCTGTCCGAAGTGGACACAAACACCGGGCCAGGTGGAAGCAAGGGAGCGGAAACGCCGAAAAATGGATGCGGCAACTGTTCCAACCTTTGCTTTTGATCCGCGCTTAAGTGGCTGTAAATCTTGGACTGGGCCTTGGCGTCAATAGCCAGAATCTCGCCGGAGATGCCGGCCACATCTCTGGCGAGCTGATCGATTTCTGCATCGGGCGCGGCCGCTTTCTGGGCCGAAAGAAGCGCGTCAGAAGACTGTTTCAGCTGCTCGAGCAGGGGCTTCGACAGTGTGTCCTCATCGTTGAAGATCGTTTTGGCATTCGCTTGTTGGCTTGCGTTCAGCGAGAGCATGGCGGTTAGCATAGCGACGCGATCCGCACCTCCCGCAACACCAAAGGCGGCTAACGATGGACCGCTTTGCGTCGAATACTGTTGAGCTGATGGAACGGCATGGACCGCAGCAATGGAAAGAACCGCAACCGACACATACTTACCGAGGGTTTCCTTCATAGACTGACTCCTTTGTTCCGGATTTGAACCCGCCTTCAGCCAACTAGGACGCTGTTGTCGCGCGGAGCGTTTTGTCGATCCTGTAAGACTTCCGTAAGAAGAAGGCTTACAAGCGGCTAACAACTGAACCGGAAAAACACGACCGCACAAACCAAGGCCGAGCGAGATGCGCCCATTTAATGAGTTGAGTCTTCTAGAAGCATGTTTTTGGTTCGACCGGAAAATAGTTTGTTGAAGGCAGCGGCGTCTCAGTGATCGCTGAGGCGAATGGGGTAGAGCGAACGTACACATAACCGACCCTTCGCACCCCGCGGATGCGCTCCGTACCGTCTGGCAAAGGTCCGAGTTTGCGTCGCAAGTTGCAAACGTGAACATCAATGCTGCGGTCAAACGGACAGTATTCGCGGTCCGAAACCTTTTTGAGCAGGTCTCTTCGATGAAGGATGCGTCCGCTGCAACCCAAGAAAACTGTTAGCAAATCAAACTCGACTGTCGTGAGGTCGATGAGTTCGGCCTTGCGGCGACACGTACGCGACCCTCCGTCCAGACAAAGATCATCTACTTCCATGTGTTCCGGCGTGAGGCCGGATTCGCGTGTCAGCCAAGGTGTCCGCCGCCGGGATATCGCCCGCATTCGAGCGACGAGTTCACTCGGATTGAATGGCTTAACCAAGCAGTCATCCGCCCCGAATTCCAGTCCGATGATGTTGTCTACTTTCTCGCTTCGGTCGCTAAGGATCAAAATACCGACTGTCGAATGAGCGCGAAGCCGCTTGGTCACCTCGAGCCCGGTCAACTGTGGCAGTTTTAAGTCCAGGATCACAAAATCGTGCTCGCCAGAAAGGCCATGCATCAGCCCTGACTTGCCGTCATGAGCAAGATGAACCGTCATTCCTTCCCGCGCCAAATGCTCTTCGAGCAACTCGCACGTGTCTCGGTCTTCGTCGATTACAAGCACGCGAGGCTTCAGGCTGAGTTCCCTTCTCGTAGCCATCTTCCCTGGTCCCGGCACTTACTTGTGCTCTGAGGAGAGCAGCTCTCAATGAGCCAAGACGCGCACATGGTTTGAATCGTTGTCTCTGTTTTGCAAGGTTGAGGTAAGAAGTGAACTTACAAGTGGCTTACAACAAAGTTGGCGGCAGCGAGTCCGGAGCCGTCAGAAGCGCTACAGCGCCAGATTCCATGCCCTCAGTCGTTGTTGTGAACTCTCTAGAGGCTGCTGGCCTTTTTCTGGACAGGAAGGCTTTGCAAGATTAAGGAAACGGGATGAATTTGTAGCCCGACCGATGGGCGGTGAGAATGTGACGGGGGGATTTCGGATTAAGTTCCAGTTTCTGCCTCAACTGGGCGACGTGGACGTCCACAGTTCGCGTATTCGGAAGCCCTTGTTGGTAACCCCATACCTGTTTGAGAAGCGCGTCGCGAGAAATGAGCTCATCCGGGTGCGAAACAAAGTACCTTAACAGCTCGAATTCTCTCGCAGTCAGTTCGACAGGTGATCCTTCGCGAAGAACCTCTTGTTTGCGAAGGTTCACTACCACGTTTCCAAAACAAAAAAGAGAATCGATCAATTGCGGCGGCGAATTGTTCGCGCGACGAAGCAACGCCTCCATTCGCGCCAACAATTCCGCAACCTCGAAGGGCTTAATGAGGTAATCGTCGGCGCCCGTCTTTAGTCCTTTCACTCGGTCATTGACATGGCCGCGCGCCGTAAGCATCAACACCGGCACATTCATGCAGTGGCGCCGCAATTCACGGCACACCTCAAATCCGTTTCGGCCCGGGAGCTGAATATCCAGAAGGAGAAGGTCATACGCTTCTCGAAGGGCCTCCGCTAGACCCTGTTCGCCGTCCTTACAGGCAGCGACGGAGTAACCCTCTTTCTCCAAACGCTCGCGCAGAAGAAGGGACAAGGTGGCTTCGTCTTCGATGAGCAGGATCCGATTCATACGCTGGGTGTCTTCTGGACATCGTGTTGCCCGCGATGCGCAGGCAAGAACAGAGAGAACGAGGTGCCCGTGAGTTCCGAACTTTCCACCTCGACGATTCCCCGCTGGCTTTCCACTGCACGTTTCACCAGTGTAAGACCAAGACCGACACCGGGTATTTGCGAAGTCTCACTTCGTCTTCCTCTATAGAACGCCTCGAAAATATGGGGAAGGTCGAGCAAAGAAATCCCCGGACCTCGGTCCTCGACCGAGATCTGTACCCACTCCCCCTTGGCCTTTCTTAGCCTTGTCACTCGGATGGCCAGCCATCGTCCCGCTGCAGCATACTTGATGGCATTTTGGATCAGGTTTTCGATGCACCTATTCATCAAACGACTATCCACATCCACGAGGGGAAGAGCCGGCGCAATCTCGAGCTCCAGCTCCATACCGGCATCCTGCAAAGCTCGCTTGCAGTTTGCCAGGGAAGTTCTCACCACTTGCTCAGGAGAAATCGCGGTAGTGCGCGGAGCGAGTCCTGTCGATTCAATTCGCGCAAACGCTAACGTCTCCTCAATCATTTGGGAGAGTTCCGACGCGTGAGTGCTCACGATTTCGCCGTACCTGCGAGCCTCTGCCGAACTCTCGACCATTCCTTTCTTGAGGTTGTCAGACGCCAAACAAATAACCGCGAGAGGGGTGCGCAATTCGTGGGATACGCCGAGAACAAACTCGGTTTGCATTTGTGCTAAAGCACGCGCCCGCTCCGTGAAAGCGATCAGCGCGAGAATTCCCAGCGCGAGCACGAGAAGAACGCCTCCGCCCAAGAGAAGATTCCTCTGACGAAAGATGGCCATCGCCTGGTCGAGCGACCCCGCCCTGTATTTCACCAACATCTTCCACAAACCGGCCGGGTCCGCGACCGGCGGAGAGCTCGTGGCGCAAGCCTGCGGCCTTTGAGTCAAGAACTCGGACAAACCGTTTGGGCTCGTTAGAATGTTGACGCCCGAAGTTCTTGCTATCACCCTGGGCTCGTTCATGGATGAGGAGGGCGAGAAACAGTCCATACGAAGCTGAAGAAGGTTGATACTTCCGTCAGGACG
>QHYO01000438.1 GCA_003224135.1 Acidobacteriota bacterium
AAGAGTTCAGCCGTCAAGCCGGCGCGCTGAAAGCCCCGGCGCAAAAGAAAAATGTCGTTTCGATCATCATCAACAACCAACACACAACTTGAAGCATTCATAATACTGGTTAGAGGTTCAGTAAGATGAACAGCATTTTTCGAGCCAGACGACAAAGCGCTTGAGCCAGGTTCGCAGTTGTCCTAAAATGAGTCAATTACGACGATCAAAAGGCAAATTTCTGTCAGACAGTTTTGTCGCGCATTGACTCGCGGTGGGCGGCTGAGTAGGTTGGTGCGGTCCAAATAATGATTGCCAACACGTTAAATAAGCCCAATGGCGCGCCAACCTTTCGCACAGGCGACGAGCGCCTGGTCAAATTAACAGCGAGCGCGGCGCTGAAGGTCAGCACCCTTTTGACGAAACAGGGCCGACCGAAGGGTGTGCTTCGGGTGGCCGTGGTGGGCGGGGGCTGTTCCGGGCTGCAATACAAAATGGATCTCCAGGATGGACCGGTCACGGGCAGCGAGTTGGATTACATTGAGGCACTCGATGGCGGTTTCAAGGTGAAGAATCCGAACGCGGCGACCAGTTGTTCGTGTGGGGAAAGTTTTAGCGCTTAGCGCAAGTTGATGGTCGAGCGCTGATTGTGAACGATTGCTTCGCGCTGTTGAACGAACCCAGACGGCCCTGGCTCGATCCCGAAGCGCTCAAACAGAAATTCCTGGCTCTTTCATCGCAACTGCACCCGGATCGCGTTCATGGGGAAGCCCAGACGGAAAAGATCGCGGCGCAACAACGCTACGCAGAAATCAATGCTGCGTATAACCTGCTGCGGGATCCGAAGGAGCGACTGCGGCACCTGCTGGAACTGGAACAGGGCGCCAAGCCGAAGGATGTTCAGCGGATTCCGTCGGAATTGATTGCGTTTTTTAACGAACTGAACCAGATGTGCCGTGAAGCCGACGCGTTGCTGGCCGAAAAAAGCGCCGTAACATCACCTCTCCTAATGGTGCAGATGTTCGACCGCAGCCAGGAATGCACGGAGAGATTGGCTGCTCTCCAACTGAGAATCAATTCGGAGCGCGAAGGTCTGCTCGGGGAAATCCAGAAAATCGATTCTGATTGGGACGCCGGCGGCGACCGCAGAACCTTGCTTCAGCGGCTGGAAGAATTGTATCGCCTCTTGAGTTATTTCACGCGCTGGAGCGGGCAACTCCAGGAGAGGATTGTGCGGCTGGCGTTGTGAACGGCTTCAGCTTGATGGCCGATCACCCAATCTTATACTCACAATCGTGATTCTAATCGTGATCGGCCTTCAATTTCCCTGATTAAGAGAAAGATTAAGATTAGATTCTTAATTTCAAAATCTGATTAAATTGTCTCTCAGATTATGGGTTCAGGCGGCCATTAAGGTAATGACGTCGTCCATGGCTTTTTCGACTTTGAGGTAAGCCTTTTCGAAGCGAGAGTCGGGGATAAATTCCGGGTTGGGGCGGATTCTGAACAGGCCAAAGGCTAAGGGGCCATAAACGCGTTTGCGCAATTGAACCAGGAGGATGCTCAACTTGGTTCCTTTGGGTGTGAAGCGGTAGGCGTAGCTCTTGGGAACGCGCTCAATGAGGCCGTGGAGGCGAAGTTTGCGTACATCGTAGCGGAGTTGGGTAAGAGTGTAATCCTTGGGTTTGAGGTTATAGGCATCCAGGACAGCTTGGTGAAGCAGGGCGGTGGTCCATTTGCGAAAGTGTCCACCGGCACCCTGCATCAGTAGTTCCAGCAGCCGCATTAAACGAGTGTTCTCCAGTTTGATCCCGGCGACCTTGGTTTTGCCTTGGATGAGCGGTTTTGCCAGCCGAGCCAAGACGTCAAACTGGCCGTGAACGTTGAGATGCTCGGCTTGTGTTTGAGCGAAGCGATCGGTGATTTGTTGGAAGCGCTCGCGCACCGGCTCCCAATGTGCGAGCGTCTTTTTGAGGCCAAACTCCTTGAGGTTATTGCAGACGATTTCCTGGCGCAGGAAAGTCGCTGCCTTTTCATATTGTTTGAGGAAGGAATTTTTGTAATAGGTGCGAAAGACCTGCCGGCCATGTTCGATGCGTTCGAGCACGTTTTGCCACTTGCCCGAGATGGTCTTGCGCAGTTTTTGCTGGCCGAAGAGAACGGCAACACGGTCGGCCGTCAAAAGATAGAGGCCCAATTCGCAGGAGCGTTGGAAGATGGAGCCAATGGGCCAGTGGCGCTTGAAAATGAAGTTGCGGCAATATTCGATCTGCATACCGGCATAGACGCGGTGCAAGCCAGCACACGCCAAACGTTCTGCGGTCGAAAACTTTGGTCCGACGATGAGCGCCCAGTAATCGATTCGTTGCTGCAGTGTTTTTCCGTCGAGTTGATCGGCGGCTTTCTGCAAAGCCTTGGGATCTCCAACGGAAAGAAAGCGATTATCCTCTTTGCGGAAAGGAATTTTTTGGCGGCGCAGTTGGCGCTCAATGAAATTGTGGCCATTGAGATAGGCGGTGACCTGGAAGGGCAGGAAGGAACCCACGCGCAAGACCATCGGGCCGGCGACCTCGTCCAGAATGTAGAAGTAATAATGCGTGTAGCGGCTCTTGTGCTTGCGCAGGAACTGAAAGTTGGGGTCTTTGGTGGCGAATTTTGGGGGTATTGCGCGAAACGTCCAGCCCTGTTCCATGCTTTGAAGGATGTAATAGACCCCAAAGCGGTTTTCCCGGGCCATGCGTTGCTGCCGGGGGCGAACCAAATCTTCTTTGCGAACGCCTTTCTCCGGCCAGAGCAGAGGCAGTTGGTGGTTGCGGGCGTAATGCTGGACCCAGGCTTGATAGTCGCGGGTTCGTTGGGTGAGAACCTCCTTGGTGATTTTAGGCTTTTTGCAGACCTCCCGGAAAAAATAGGCCGC
>QHYO01000439.1 GCA_003224135.1 Acidobacteriota bacterium
AAAACCGTTGAGCCCGGGTATTATCTGGGTACATTTACTATTTTTGTTAGGGACAATCTTGCGAAGTTGAGAGAGGCTGACAGCCATGATTCTGCGACTGAAGTTGTACGGAATATCCTTGAAGGCTGCTACCTATTTCCTGCCGGTTCTGGCCTTTTATGCGGGCTGGTGGGTATGGGAGGCAAGCTGCGCGTTTCTGGGACGGCCGGTCCTTTATTCGGTACATGGGCACCTCAATCAGATGTTTTTCGGAACATTTGTGTGGGCATTCGTTTCCGAGCACTACAGGGTGACAAGTTTCGACGAATTGTTTCGCGAACGAACGGGAGCGCGTGCGGCCTGGTCGGCTTGTTTGACGACTTCCTTCGTGCTTCTTGCATTGCTTTACTTCAGTCGCAATGACATCTATCCGCGTGGTCTGCTGGTTTGTGACGTGATCGTCTTGCTGACGCTCACGGTGATGTTGCACGCGATATTTCGAGTGATCTTCAGAAGCGGCGCGAGTATGGCCAAGCCAACGCGGATACTGGTGGTAGGCGCCGACGCGGCGCGAAGGCTGCAGCGCCTGTCTTTTGCGCCATGCCAGATCGGTGGATTTGTCAGGCTACCGGGTCAGGATGTGGCTGAGGAGGACCAACGCGTCTATGAGTTTGAACAGCTGATGCTTTTGAGTGCGAATCACGGAATCGATGAGGCGGTGATCGCGCTGCATCCGGCACAATTTTCGCAGATCCCGACAATCATGAAGACCTTGAGCCATCTCTGCTTACCCGCACGGGCACTCGTGGACCTGGGAGAAGGCATCATTATTCGTGAGAAACTCTTTCAATTGGGCAATATTCAGATGCTTGACTTGAGTTCAACTCCCACTGAGTCGCTGGATTACGCGCTGCTCAAGCGCGTCTTCGACGTCGGTTTTTCGCTGGGTGTACTGGTTCTGACCGCTCCGATATTTGGATTGATCGCGTTGATCATTCGGTTGACCTCACACGGGCCGATCTTCTTCGTGCAAGAGCGCATCGGCTTAAATGGCAAGCCATTTCAGATGTATAAGTTTCGCTCGATGCGGGTCGGCCCATCGCCCGAGAGCGACACGCAGTGGACAACGGCAGAAGACCATCGCAGGACACGGTTCGGAACACTTTTGCGAAAGACGAGTTTGGATGAGTTACCGCAGTTCATCAATGTTCTGAAGGGGGATATGAGTGTAGTGGGGCCACGGCCGGAACGACCGCACTTCGTTCACAAATTCCTGCAAGAAGTTAGCCGCTACAATCATCGGCATTCGTTGAAGGTTGGCATTACCGGGTGGGCCCAAGTAAATGGCTGGCGAGGTGATACGTCAATCGAAAAACGTGTCGAATTTGATTTGTATTATCTGCAAAACTGGACGTTTTCATTCGACTTGCGGATCATCCTAATGACGATTTTGTCGGGACTGATGAACAAAAATGCCTACTGAGCTGATTCTTGGTTTGGGGTTCCAGCTCTCGCCTAGGCTATAGCGCCTTTTGTTGTATATGGTTTAGAGGCACGAGATTCCTGGCAGTTACCTAACCAAGCCCTCCAAAGATTATCCGGTAGTTTTTTGTGATTCTATGGCGGAGAGGGTGGGATTCGAACCCACGGTACGGTTTCCCGTACGCTCGCTTTCGAGGCGAGTACTTTCAACCGCTCAGTCACCTCTCCGCGGTCGGTGAAAGTAGATTAACAGACGAATCGGCGAAGCGGCAACGCCGCGCTGGCAGTGTTTGTTCTGCAAAACAAAACGCGCGAAGAGTGCAAAACTCAACGGCGCACGGTGAAAAATGTTTGCAAGAGCGTCGCACACTCCTCGACCAGAATTCCTGAGGTGATGTCGACCCGGTGGTTCAACTTCGGATGTGTCAGCACTTCAAAGCAGGTGCGCACCGCACCACCCTTTGGGTCGTCCGCTCCATACACAACCCGCGCCACGCGCGCTTGAATGATGGCCCCCGCGCACATGGCGCACGGTTCAAGGGTCACATAAAGGGTCGTGCCGCTTAGCCGGTAATTCCCGGCGCGCTTTGCAGCTTCGCGCAAAGCTACGATTTCCGCGTGCGCCGTCGGATCGCAATCGCGAATCGTCCGATTCCCGCCGCGTCCAAGAACTTCCCCGCCACTCACCAGCACTGCGCCAATAGGCACTTCGTCCGCATTGGCGGCGGCGCGCGCTTCCTCCACTGCCAGCTTCATGTAATCGGTGTCGTCCATATCAGGATTCGCAGCATTCGAAGAATAACATGCACGAGCCGTTGGCTGCGTGCCGCGGAGTCAGGCGGTGGGGCGGTTGATTGCTTGACATTACTAGCATGCGTTAAGAAACTAAAGCGCGACGTAACGAATTTTTCTCGCGACGCGAAACAAAATCATTGGGCGAGACGATGCACGCACATCCCGCTCAGGACTGAAAAGAGACGAATGGAAATCCGCAGGGATCCCATAACGCAAAGCTGGGTGGTTGCAGGTCACCGCGAGCCGGCGGAGACGGACGCATGCCCCTTCGAACGGCCGGCCATCGATAAACAGCAGACGATACTGACAAGCCCGGGCGAGGGGCCGTGGCAGGTGCGCGTGTTGCCGCACCCGGATCCGCTGTATCGGATCGAAGGCGAGCCCGGTCGCCAGCCGGACGGCATGTACGACCGAATGGGTTCCATGGGCGCTCACGAAATTGTGGTCGAGACTCCCGATCACAACAAAAGGCTCTCACAACTGAGCGACGAAGAAATTGACCGCGTGCTTACAGTATGGGTCTCGCGAATCGCCGATCTGAAAAAAGATCTTCGCCTGAAGTATGTGAGCGTGTTCAAGAATCAGGGCGAACTTGCGGGAGAAGAGTGGGCGCACGCTCATTCCGAAATTACCGGAACGATCTTTGTCCCGCGGCGGATCAAGTACGAATTGCGTGCCGCGCGCGAGTGGTTCAAGGAAAAGGAGCGCTGCGTTTTTTGCGACATCGTCCGGCAGGAAGAAAAGAAGGGCAAGCGCATTGTGGATGTGCAAGGCGACTATTACGCATTGTGTCCGTATGCGTCGCGGGTCCCTTTCGAAATTTGGCTGCTGCATAGGCGCCACAATCATCTTTTCGAGCAGCCAAAGGCAGGCTCGGATCGCCGGCAGCTGGCGGCGCTCCTGGGCCGCGTTTTGCGTCGGCTCGAAAAAGTCGCACCCGCATATCATATGGTGGTTCACACTGCGCCCAGCACACGGAGCAAGAAGGGCGAGCTTGCCGGCTACTGGAAAACTTTGGCCGATGATTTTCACTGGCACATCGAAATTCTTCCGATCGTCGAGACCAAGAGCAAGTCCTACAGCATCAAGGAAACCTATTTCAATGCCGTACTGCCGGAGCAGGCAGCAGAGCAGCTTCGCGGGATAGATCCAAACTGATGAGAGTCGGCAAACAGCGGGCTGAGCGAGGCGGAATTATCTCAACCCTCGTTGCGCTGGTTTTCTTGGTTGTTTTCCTTGGAGGAATCTACCTGGCGCGGCGTCCGCTGCTGCGTTTCATAGGTGAAGGGCTGGTTGTCGAAGATCCGCTCGAAAAATCGGACGCGATCATCGTATTAAGCGACGATAATTTTTACGCCGACCGCGCAACTCGTGCCGCGGAACTCTTTCGCCAGGATCTTGCGCCTGTGGTCGTGGCGAGCGGAATTCGCCTTCGGCCGAACGCGGGAATTGCCGAACTCATGACCCACGATTTGATCGAGCGCGGCGTTCCCAAAGAGCACGTCCTCCCGTTTCCGCAGGACGCAGACAGCACACGGGAAGAAGCCGAAGCGTTGCGAAAACTGGTGCAGGAAAAAAGATGGAAGAACGTGATCGTTGTGACTTCGAATTATCATACACGCCGCGCGAAATATATTCTCACGAGAGTGTTTGGGGGAGGAGTTGTGGTTCGTTTCGCCAGTGCGCGCGATGGAGACTTTGATCCGGCTCACTGGTATGAGCATCGCAGGTCAGTGAGGCGG
>QHYO01000440.1 GCA_003224135.1 Acidobacteriota bacterium
TAACGGCAATGCAGATACCAGTTCCAGATGTTGAAAACGCATGGGTTATGCTGACACGAGCTCCTGAATCATTCGGGAATTCACGAGAATTCGGAAATTTCAAATTCTTCCCGGTTGGCGGATTGGAAGTATTGTTGGTCTCAAACTGGGGCTCGATCGATTTCGTTACCGATCAGGATGGGCATCCGTCTCTGGAAGACCCCGGTATGGATAGGAGAGTATAATGAATCGATGAACTGCCAAGTTAAAGACGAACTGGTGAGTCAGCTCTCAGTCCTGATCTGGTTCACGGGGACGGAGAACGCGCCGAAGTGCAACAACAACGTGAGAACTTATACGCCGAGATCAAGCACCATAGGGCGAAGGGACACGAAAGCAAACCGTGCCCAGCTGCAAGACAGGTTTAGATCAGTCACCTCTGACTGGCTTGGCAAGCGAATCAGCGCAGAATTCGACTCCGAAACGGTTCCATTTCCCATGATTTCTAATTACGCCTGCTTTGATCGAGATAAGTGAGCGGCCCGCTGCCATTCACTATGCCACGATGATCTTGGCCATTGCCGTCGGTCGGTCTGATTAAACGATTTCACGCCTATTTGACCCATCCCCTGCAAAATTAGAGATAGGCGCAGTTTTCCCCTCGCTTCCTCCGCCCCTAGATTTTGTTTTCGCTTCGCGTTTGTAATGCTTTGAGGGCACCAAGAAGACAAAACAAGCTGGACACGTTGGGCACCGCCTGCGACCATCGCAGAAATCACCTAGCGAAGCGCGCCTGGGAGTTCTTCTATGTTGGATGAAGGTGTTTGCGCAGACGTCAAAGTCGGTTCTGAGCATCTTCGGCTCTTCTCTGAGCAGAACGCGCAAGGAGTTCAGGCATCCGTTTACAACGTCATTGCCAAAAACTGGATTGCGCCCTCGGAATCCGTCGAGACGATCGAACAAGGCAAACTGAAGGCGGCAACATACGCCGAGGCATACCTGAAACAAGCTGGCAACCTGGAGCTGCCGTCATTGAAGTGGAAGGAAGCTCGCTCAGTGTAGAAGGAGCCTCTTCCTGTACTCATGAATTTGTAGTTCTTCGCTCGTTTATCCAATCCAGGAAGACCACGTTTGCGTAGCTCGGAATTGCCGTGGGCCGCTCGAGGATTTGTGCTCCCTCCGGTAGATTCCTGTGATCTACGAAGGCATCAAAATTAATCGCTCGCCGCTTTGCTGCGGATTACCTGCCTTGCTGCGCTGGCGTGAACACGTCCTCGCTCACCATACGGCGCCTCGACAAGGGAGGTTGAAGCGGCGCCCCCTATCCTTTTCCGACGCGAATGCAGTGGTTATGATCTCTATTCACGTCCACACGCACCAACTTAAATCGCGGGACGGCGAAAGCGCAGAGTTAGGGCTTCGGAGATATATTGGTGAATGTTTTGTAGTTTTAATCGAAGGATATGTTGGTTAGCGCGGTGTTGCATGGTGTCTACCCACCTACTCGCAGCTGTATTGGCTTCCCTCAGCATTCTTGCTTCTGCAAGAGTCCATGGGGCCGATTCGGCCGATTGCGCGGGCGTTGTTTTGGACGAAAATGGAGTGCCCATCGCCGCCACGAAAATCACACTCCAGAGCAGTGGCGGCCAGACCTTTCGCGTCGAAACCGATGGTGCGGGACGGTTTCTGCTGAACAATGTTTCTGTTGGCGATTACCAGGTAGAAGCGCGCAAAGAAGGCTTCTTCGTACTCTCCGGCCAGACGGTCACACTGCGCCCCGGACCGAACGACATCCATTTAACGCTAAACCACGCGGAAGAAATGCACGAACAAGTGCAGGTTACTGCTGCCCCGAACCAGATCGATACGCAAGATA
>QHYO01000443.1 GCA_003224135.1 Acidobacteriota bacterium
CCCTGTGAGCTTAATTGTCCACTAGTTTTGACGCATCTTCCAGCGCTGTAGCTTCCCGGCCTCCGGGCCGCGGTCAGCTTCTTCAAGTGCTCGGCATGTGGTTCGGCATAGCCGCAGCAATCGGCAATACCATTGCCGCCGGCATCGTTCGAACCCCGGGCGACATCGCTCGCCTTCTCCCGAATCCCTGGCTGTTTCTCCTCGTCTGGATTCTTGGCGGACTCTACGCCCTTCTCGGCGCCTCTTCGCTCGCTGAACTGGGCGCAGCCATCCCGCGCAGCGGAGGACAATACAATTTTTCACGCCGCGCACTCGGCGAATACGGCGGGTTTGTCGTCGGATGGAGTGACTGGCTCTCTACTTGTGGCACCAACGCTGCCGTGGCCATCGTGATCGGAGAATACAGTCTGGCGTTCGTTCCCGGACTTCAAGCTGGCTCCCGCCATCTTCTGGTCAAGGCAATCGCGGTCTCGATCCTGCTATTTTTCGCTGTGTTGCAATGGCGTGGCGTCAAGTGGGGAAGCGGTGTGCAGCTCGCGACTGCGGCCCTCAAAACCGGAGCGTTCGTGATCCTGGTTGCTGCGTGCTTTGTGCTTGGCGGTCATTTGCGCGAAGCCGCCGCTGCTGCCGCCGTGCCGCCCCCGCCATTGCCAGCAGGATGGCTTCTTGTGATTGGTTTCATGCTTGCCCTGCAGAATGTAATTTACACAGTCGATGGTTGGGACGGGATCATCTACTTCAGCGAAGAAATCAAACGGCCAGGGCGTGATGTTCCGCGCGCCATTTTCGGCAGCGTGTTTTCCATCATGGGCATCTACCTGTTACTCAACGCAGCGGTGCTCTACGTCTTGCCGATGAGTGAAATCTCCGGAAATGATTTCGCGCTCGGCGCGGCGGCGAATCGCGTGTTAGGACATTACGGCGACCCGATTATTCGCATTATCATGATCGTTTCGTTGCTCAGTTGCATCAATGCGTGCCAGATGTTTTCCACGCGCACGCTCTACGCGATGAGTTGCGATCGCCTGTTCTTCCGGCAAGCCGCCCGCGTAAATAAGGGAGGAACTCCGGTTGTTGCATTGTTCCTCAGCACGCTAGTGGGCATCACTTTCATTCTGGGCTCGTTCGAGCGCGTCATCGCCATGCTCTCAATTTTCTTCGTGGCGAACTACACACTCTCCTACACCAGCCTCTTTGTCTTACGCAAGCGCGAGCCAGACATGCCGCGTCCCTACCGCGCCTGGGGATATCCCTGGTCCACAGCGATTGCGTTAGCAGCGTCGGCTACGTTCTTGGTAGCGGCTTTCGGTGCGGAATGGCAAAACAATCTGCCGCGCATCAACGATCTGCGCTCTTGGTGGGTCAGTCTCTCAACGAACAACAGCCTTCTGACAGTACTGCTGCTTGCGCTCAGCTACCCGCTCTTTCGGATCTTGAAGTGGGCCTCGCGAGATTTGACGTGATAAAAAAACGATGTTCCTTAACTCACTTTTTCTGCGATCGATTTGGCCTGCAAGAAGTGGTGTAGGTAGTCTTTGCCACCGGTTTTCGAGTCCGTTCCCGACATATTGAATCCGCCAAACGGGTGTGCCCCCACCATCGCTCCCGTGCATTTCCGGTTCAGATAGAGATTCCCGACGTGGAATAACTCTTCGGCCTTCTCCAATTTCGTCTTGTTTTTTGAATATACAGCGCCGGTCAATCCAAACTCCGTGCTATTCGCAATTTCGAGAGCCTGATCAAAATCTTTTGCCTTGATCACTGCCAACACTGGACCAAAAATCTCTTCTTGTGCGACGCGTGCCTTCGGATCGACATCCGCAATCACCGTCGGCTGCACAAAATAGCCGTCACCCGGCGCGCGTCCGCCACCCACAACAATCTTCCCTTCCCTCTTTCCGACTTCGATGTAATTCAAAATTCCATTCAGCGCCGTCTCGCTCACCACCGGTCCCATGTAGTTGTTCGGATCCTCGGCCGGGCCGACACTAACTTTCTTGGCACGTTCCACCAACTTCTGCACAAACGTGTCATACACCTTTTCTGAAACAATTGCGCGCGAACACGCCGAACACTTCTGTCCCTGGTAGCCGAACGCCGCCTGCGCTACGCCCTCCACGGCCGCATCCACGTCCGCTTCTTCGTCCACAATCGTCGCGTCCTTGCCTCCCATCTCCAGCACCGCACGCTTGATCCAGAGCTGCCCCGGTTGCCGTTTGCCGGCCGCTTCGCTGATCAACAGTCCAACGTCTTTCGATCCGGTGAACGCAATGAAGCGCGTCTTCGGATGCTTCACCAACGCATCGCCCACTACTTCGCCAAGTCCGGTAACGAACTGCAACGCCTGCTTCGGAATTCCCGCCTCGTACAAAATCTCGACCATTTTCGCTGCAATGACCGGCGACTCCTCTGACGGCTTCAACACCACGGTATTTCCCGTGACCAGCGCCGCTGCTGCCATTCCCGTTGCGATCGCCGCTGGAAAATTCCATGGCGGAATCACTGCTCCGGCACCGAGCGGAATGTACACCAGAAAGTTTTTCTCGCCTTTCATAGGCGTCACCGGTTGCGGTCCAGCCAGACGCAGCATCTCACGTCCGTAAAATTCCAGAAAGTCGATCGTCTCCGCCGTATCCGCGTCCGCTTCCGCCCACGACTTGCCCACTTCGTAACAAATCAACGCAGACACTTCATACTTGCGTTGCCGCACAATGCTCGCTGCTCGAAAAATCGCGTCCACGCGCTGTTCCACCGGCACGCGCTTCC
>QHYO01000441.1 GCA_003224135.1 Acidobacteriota bacterium
ATTTGTCGGCCGCTTTACGGTCGCGCGGGGCGAGATCGTAGTCACCAATATACGTGCCGCGGCTGATGCCAAGCATGCTGAGGAAGAACGACGAGAAAATAATTTGCACTCCCAGGAACAGCCACATCGACCAGAACAGCACTTCCCTCACCTGGTGCAGCGGCCCAAATCCGCTCGCCGCCCACTGCCACGTAATGTAAGCGCAACCAGCGACTCCCAGGAGGAAAAGCACGCCGCCAAGTAACAATCCCGATTCGAACGTCACGCGCTTCAAGAGCCGCTTCAGTGA
>QHYO01000442.1 GCA_003224135.1 Acidobacteriota bacterium
ACGTCAGAAAGAGTCCCAGGGCCATCAGCAATCCACCCGGTAAAATAAATAGCCAGTTTGGCGCGTACAGCAACATGAATCGCATGTGCCGCCAGCCATCGCGAAAGCTGCGCAAATGTGGCGGACGCCCACGCTTGTCTCTCCACAATGTGATCGGAATCTCCGACTTCTTAGCGCCCAGCTGCGCTGCCTTGATCACAAATTCCGAAGCGAACTCCATGCCGCTGCTGCGCACATCCATCCGGTCGAATACCTCACGCGTAAATCCGCGCATGCCGCAATGTGAATCGTGCAGCCCGGAGTGAAAAAGAAGATTCAG
>QHYO01000051.1:0-4260 GCA_003224135.1 Acidobacteriota bacterium
GGAAACAACAACGCTATCGTCGAATCTCTCTGCAAACGCGCGCGCCGCAAATACAAAATGAAAGTTCGCGTCGGCGGCGGAGTTCGCACGATCGCGCGCGCAAAAGAACTGGCCCACGTCGGCGCAACGCAAATCATTGTCGGAAGCGCCGTATTCCATCGCGGCAAAATAAATTTTCGATTGCTTCGTTCGCTGACTCGCGCTGTCCACCGCAAACGCGTCGTCATTGCTCTCGATTCCTACCGAGGAAAAATCAGCACGCACGGCTGGCGCAAATCCGTCGCACTTCACGTTCAAGACGTGATGCAGGCTCTCGAACCTTTCTGTGCTGCGTTTCTCTGCACCGACGTCGACCGCGAAGGCACGCTCTCCGGCGTCAATCTCGACTACTTCGCGTCGCTCCGGGCGGCCACGACTCACCCCATCATCGCCGCCGGGGGGATCAAAACCCGCCGCGAAATCGCCGCCCTCGCAAAACTTAAAATGGACGCCGCCGTCGGAATGGCCCTGTACAAAAATCTTCTGCACTAATTCGCAGGGGTATATCGCACCTCTACTGATGGTCGATCTGATTGGGGGTTAGCGGCAGCTCTGGCGGCGAGTCTTTTCGCCGCGTCCCGTGCGGTTTGCAGAAACGCTTTGTGTGCGTCGTTGCGAGTAATTTTCAGATAGGCGTTCAGATCTCGAACCTGCGCTTGATAATCGCCCTTGGCGGCATCAACGTCAGCAAGCACCAGGTAGCCTTTCGCAGCATGAGGATCGTTCAATCGAAGAGCTGCCCGAGCGCTTTTCTCGGCTTCATCACTGCGGTTGAGTTTTAGCAACACCAACCCTAGCACAACATGCCCGTCTGCAATGGTCGCGTCCGTTTCCAGTCCTTGGCGAACGATGTGTTCCGCCTCTTCTGGTTTGTCTTGCCTGCATAGAATCAGGCCGTAGCCAAACTGTGCCCGGGCATAACGCCCGTCGCTCAAGTCGATGGCCCTTTGGAATGACTGCAAAGCCTCGTCGCTCTTACCCAGTTGCATTTCGGCTACGCCCCGGTGGTAATACACTTCGTAATAATCCCCGGAAATCCGAATTGCCGCATCAAAGTGCTTCAAGCTCCCTGCGGGATCCCGCCTTTCCAATCGCCGCAGTCCTCTCTCAAATTCGTCCCGCGCTTTGGATGGTCTCTGCAACTCTCGCACTGACACAGTCGGAGTTTTTTTCGTCGGCGCGAAATTGGAAATCTGCGCATTGGCGCTTGGAGCCCAAACCGCTGTCCATGCACAATTCGCAAACACTAAGGCGATGTAGGTCAGCTTTCGCCTTGACACCACTCTTCGTTGTTCGTTGCACATATCGGCCTTTCAACGCGCGAGCGAAAAGTACTCTCCTCGAGTTGCCGAGTGCTGACGGACAAAGACCTTGCCAGTCTTGGACGAGAAGCTTCAGAGCAGCTTGGGACTTTCTCCGTTGGCGAAAACAAATCGCCAATTCGCTTCGAGGTCTGATCGGGGTGGCGGTTTTGGTCAGAGTTACAAAAGGATTCTCGTCCCAGGTAACTCTTCTTCAGCATCGCGCTGAGGATGAGCTTGGTTGGCAAGAGTTCGGCGGGTTTGAACTTTCCCGCATCGCCGTTGCACCGGTTCTCCATCTTCCAACCTACTCGAGCGCGGACAAATCGGGGGTTGCACGGGACATACCAAAGTACTCATGGCTAAACGATGTAGGACGAAAGGCATGCGAGAACCCACCTGCATAGGCAGGGCTCAGCCGTGTAATATTTCCAGAAGCTGATTCGTTCCTTCCACTTACACACATTTCACGTCGCGCATACTCGAATGGCGCACACCGACGTGATTACGATCTAACGAACGACATCCAGTATTTGCCTGCTTTAAACTCCGCAGTTTGTAGTATGCGCTCACAACAAGTGTCAGCACGCTGACGGCAATATCTGCCTGCTGACACCCAATATCTGCCTGCGAGAGATACGACCTTCACGGAGACGTATGGTCGCCACGCACGGTCCCTCGCTCCGCGTTCTTCACGCCATTTCCGAAATCATGGCTTTCCCACCGTCCCGGCCTCGATATACTCTGATCTACCGATCTTTTTGCCGGTCGCCGGGCCGGTCACTGATCTCTCATGCCAGTGCTCATCTCCATGCTTCGCGCCGTCAACGTCGGCGGCCACAGTCAGATCAAAATGGAGGCGTTGCGTGCTCTCTATTCCTCGCTCAAATTCGAAAATCCGCAAACCTACGTGCAGAGCGGGAATGTCATATTCAAAACGAATGAACGCGACCTCGCTCTCATCGCAAAACGGATCCAGCAATCCATCGAAAAGAAATTCGCCTGTCGTCCCGAAGTGATTGTCCGCACCGCTGCAGAACTTCGCAGCGTCATCGCGAAAAATCCATTCGCCGAACGTGCCAACATCGAGCCCAACAAACTTCTTGTCACCTTTCTCGCTTCCGATCCCGGCAAAGAAGCCCGCGAAAATCTCCGCAAACAAAAATTTGCTCCCGAGGAACTCCACGTCGCCGATCGCGAACTGTACATCTACTTCCCTAACGGTATCGGCAAATCTAAACTTCCCTGGTCACGACTTGACAAAATTCTGCAAACACCAGGCACCGGCCGCAACTGGAACTCCGTCACTAAAATGCTCGAAATCGCGGAAAAATTGGAAACCTGATTGGACTGAAAGGTTCCAACTCAAGATTTCCACAAAATGGGCGACTTCCTTCTGGAACTGTTGTTCCTATTCGCTGAGGTAATCTTCGAAGCGCTCTTCGAGTTCGCGCTGGAAGCGGCCTTTGATCTCATCTTTCGCGCAATTGCAGAAGTCTTTGAAATCTCCGAATTCAACAATCCCCTGCTTGCCTGTGTAGCCTACGTTCTTCTCGGCGCCGCAACCGGTGGTCTAAGTCTCCTTCTTTACCCGCACCCGCTTTTCCACCCCTCTCGCGTTCACGGAATCAGCCTCTTAGTCAGCCCGATTCTCACCGGCTTGGCAATGTGGCAAGTCGGTTCGCTCTTGCGGACGAAAAACAAGAAGGTCATTCGAATTGAGAGTTTTTGGTACGGATTTACCTTTGCTGCGGGCATGGCTCTTGCTCGGTTCTGCTTCACAAAGTGACAAACTTGCCGGAGCTACGGTGCCCCCCTCTTGCTAAGCTTCCGGCCCACTGTAAAACTGTATTTGTATTTCTGTCAGACCGCACAAATTTGGGGGAGGCCATGCGCCAGGAAACCACATCGCCAATCGTGCTGGCGCAGGCCAGGACCAGCGAGGGCGTCGCCTTTCAATTACGCAGGGATTCCAAGGGCGTGCTGGAGGTGCCCGGGCTTGCAAACGTGCTCATCAGCATTCATGTGGGCGCTCCGGCCAAACTTGCATGCCGGCGACGGCATACCGGCACGGCCGTGCACGGAGACATTGACATCATTCCCGCGAACACGCCGAGCCGTTGGGAGATGCAAGATGAAAATGACACAGCCCTGCTTCTGAGTCTGCCACAAGGTCTGCTGCGTAGCGTCGCGAATGGCTCCGGCCTGGACCCGGCGCAGCTCGAGATCCGCAACTGGTTCCAAATACGCGACAACGAGCTGGAAGCGCTCAGCTGGGCCACGAAGCGCGAGATGGAGTCGGCCTATCCGTCCGGGCGTCTTTATCTGGTTGGCCTCGCGTTGGCCGTGGCTTCGCGCCTCCTGGCGCGGCACAGCTCTGTTGCGAAGCAAATTGAAGAACAGAACCAGGGTCTCGATGGCCGCAGGCTCAAACAGGTTTTGTCCTTCATCGAAGATCAGCTTGCAGAGGATCTTTCGCTGGAGCAGATTGCGATAGTTGCCGGGATAAGCGCTTCGCATCTGAATGCCCTCTTCCGAATATCCATGGGAACCCCGGTGCATCAATATGTAATCCAACGCCGCGTGGATCGCGCGAAGACTCTGCTGATGCGCAACGGGCTTTCGATGGCAGAAATAGCGCTGGCCGCAGGCTTCGCACACCAAAGCCACATGGCGCGGCATATGCGGCGTGTGCTGGGCTTGACGCCGCGGGCACTGAAGCGCCTGCTTGTCCAGCCTTCATCCTCCCACTGATTTTTTTCCGCTGATTGTGCTCAAAGCGTCGGAACGTGCGCGCAATTCGCACCGCCGGGAATTATCCTGCCCTCATGAGACGCAGAGACTTTCTAGCAATTTCTTCGGGATTCATGGCAACTGTGGCGTTGGATCGGCCCGGAGTTGCAAAGGTGCCAGAGAAAAT